>NZ_JAXARY010000018.1:0-117591 GCF_033949435.1 Methylomonas defluvii
GTCTCGGGCTTCAATAGTCCAAGGTCCGATACGGCATCCAGTGACCCAAACCTGAGGTGCCCCTCAGGCATGTTTTTCGAGATTTTATTATCTCCTGAAAAACACGGGTGGATAATACAAGGTACGATTAGCTTTAGCGTAATCGGACGAATGTTTTTAATTGAAATTTTAATGTGTCGCTACCGCGAAGCCTGATTTAACGGCGGTTCGCGGACCGGCAACCGCGATACTTTCTTTTGCGTCGCCAAAAGAAAGTATCCAAAGAAAAGGCGACCCGAATGCCGCTTTAATCCTGCGCTCCTCGCTTTTGCCGAGGGTTTTCGGAAGGGGCATCCTGCCCCTCCGAAAACGAGCGGCATCCCTGCCGCTCCCCTGCGGGCTATTCTCGGCAAAACCTCCGGTGCTCGGTGCGGCATACGGGACAAACCAACTCTTTGAAGAATTCCTCGTTCCCATGCGCTATCCGCAGATACTCAGCGTGGATAAGGAAACTTTTCTCCTTTGGGGATGTGCTGATCAACGTGAACTGCATCGTTTGTGGTAAATGATGCGTATCCTGATGTTCCCGGCGTATCTAATAATCCCGCGAATGCGCTCTCAATGACTTGGGATAGGTATAACAACTTCCCGGACGCATATAAAAATATCCGGAAGGTGTGGCCGCAGGCTGCGGGGACATGGACAAATGTGTTGGAGGTGCGGTCAAGGTTGCTGGATGTGCCTTCGAGAGTCGCGAGGGTATGTTCGAAAGCTGGGTGGGTGCATCCCTGACATTTTTATATCCATCCGACTTCATGGGGAGTGCCTTCGCATCCTTTGGAAATGCATTCAGGGGGCAATGTGTCAATGTTGGCATGCAATCCAGGGCCTTAGGATGTGCTTCACAAAGTGAAGCGCATCGGTCGCTTGATCGACGCATGCTTTATTAAAATGTATTTTTGTATCGAGCCAACGCAATACGGATTTTAAAAACTGAGGTAAATGTGCAATTACTGTCTTTGATTCTATCGCTATTGATCTTAACCGCGTGTTCGACTCACCAACTGAAAACACTATCGTCGGAAAGTGTTTCGAGTTACG
The DNA here is from genome assembly GCF_033949435.1 of Methylomonas defluvii. Taxonomy (NCBI): domain Bacteria; kingdom Pseudomonadati; phylum Pseudomonadota; class Gammaproteobacteria; order Methylococcales; family Methylococcaceae; genus Methylomonas; species Methylomonas defluvii. Next base: position 1,081 of record NZ_JAXARY010000018.1, read on the forward strand.
GGAAGGACATTAAGCTTGATGTAAGTGGCGAGAACGCGGAGATTGTCGATAAACTCAAGCGTTATATTCAGGCTTCTTTATTAACTGCGGGATTTAATCTTGTCACCGACGAGAATGCTACGCAGCTGGATGTGGCGATTTCGGCATTTGATCCGGGTAATGCCGCATTACGATTGACGGTAGGTTTCGGCGCGGGCAGGGGATCGTTGGTCTACAACGCCAAATATACAAAAAACGGCAAACTGTTGGTCGATTACGATGGTGCCGAGCGTTTTACCGGATTGGAATTTGCGCCCGGCACCCAATACGAGGCTTTCAGAAATTTAGGCGGCGAGGAAACGTCGACGCTAATTTTGCTGGAAGAAGCGTCAAAGCATATTGTTGAGCAGGCTACAATCGACGGGAAATAAACATTTCCGCTTGGTTAGTTGATAGGGTTTTGTATCCACGCAGGGCGCTTTTGCAGCAAATTTTGCTTGTCTTAGCCTCTAAAACAAAAAAGGCCTTGATTAACAAGGCCTTTTAGAATATGGCGGAGAGCTAGGGATTCGAACCCCAGGAAGGGATAAACCTTCAACGGTTTTCAAGACCGCCGCTTTCGACCGCTCAGCCAGCTCTCCAACAGCCGCGTATTATTACAGAAAATATTTTAAAATCCAGCGTTTTTTGCGGGTCCACTTTCATGCTGCAACCGAATGCAATCTGCTTTAATACCTAAGTGTTTGTTAGTGATTGCCAAATCGGCAAGGATGTTGGTGCAAATGTGTGTCGATTCCGGATGCGAGGTGGTGGCTATCGATTACTTTGCCGATAGCGATACTCGGCAAATGGCAAAGCAGGCATATCAGGTGCCGTCATTGGCCTGGGATGATATTCAAGCTACTGTGGCTGCGGTTCGTGAGGTTCATGGCTTGACCGAATTGGTATATGGCAGTGGTTTGGAAACTTACCCGGAAACCTTGAGCTGTCTGGAAAAGCATTGGCGGATTATCGGGAACTCGGCGGCTATTTTTCAATGGGTCCAGGACAAGCGTGATTTTTTTGCCCGACTCGATACGTTGTCAATTCCGCACCCGCCGGTGGTGTTTACGAAGCCTGAGGATGTTTTTGACTGGTTGTTAAAGCCTTGGCGTGGCGAGGGCGGCTTGGGGATTAGGCGCTGTCATAATGACGAGTTTGTTGACGGCTATTGGCAGCGTTATATCGAAGGTCGTTCGATGTCTGTATTGTTTGCAGCGAGTCGCGATGGGGTTGAGTTGATCGGTTTTAACGAGCAATGGACGGTAAAGTCGGAGGGCGGGCAATCGTTTCTGTTTGCGGGGATTGTCAGTCATGCCAAGGTTTCTAGGTTGATTCAGACTGAAATTGCCGACTGGTTGGATAAGCTTGTCAATGCCTATGAATTGCGCGGTTTAAACAGCATGGATTTTATGCTGTGTGACGGCAGATGTTACGTGTTGGAAATCAATGCGCGGATTTCCGCTAGTGCCCAGCTTTACGGTAAATCACTGCTCTTGAAACATCTACAGGCTTGTCAAAACAGCCGGGATAATAGTGTCGAATTATCGGCGGAGCCGAGTGCTTATCAGATTGTTTATGCGCAAAAAACAGTAACGATCCTCGAGCGGCTGATATGGCCGTCATGGACTGCGGATAGGCCGAATCCCGGCGCAATTGTTGCCACAGGCGAGCCGATATGCAGTATTATTGCCACCGGAAAAAACTCGGGGCAGGTGCTGGATAATCTGCATCGCCAACAACGCATCCTTGCAAATCTTTTGGAAACAGGTCTTTAAACATCATGCAATACCAGGCAAGCGTCAATAAATTTTCCCAGCCCTTGGTTCAACAACTGTTGGATAACGCGGATAAATTACGGTTGGGTATCGAAAAGCTGGAAAACGGCTGCACCATTATCGATGCGGGTATTAAGGTGCCGGGCGGTCTGGAAGCCGGCCGAATTATCACCGAAATCTGCATGGGCGGCTTGGGTACCGCGACGATCTCGCAAAGCCCGTACACCAGTAATTGGCCGCTGACCATTAATGTACATGCGAGCAATCCGGTGTTGTCTTGCCTGGGTAGCCAATATGCGGGTTGGAGTTTGTCGCACGGTAAATATTATGCCCTAGGTTCCGGACCCGCGCGGGCACTGGCAACTAAGTTGAAAGACGGTGCAGTAGAGCCGGTGGAAGAGCTTTATAAAGAACTGGAATACCGCGATAGTGCAGAGCAAACCGCGCTGGTCATAGAAAACGACGCCTTGCCGCCAATCGAAATCGTCGAAAAAGTCGCGGCGGCATGCGGCGTGTCGCCGGCCAATTTGACCATCATCGTCACGCCCACCAGCAGTCTGGCCGGCGGGGTGCAAGTCGTCGGGCGAGTATTGGAAGTGGCTATGCACAAAGCCCATGCGTTGCACTTTCCGTTGGAAAACATCGTTGATGGTTCCGGCAGCGCGCCGATTTGCCCGCCGCATCCGAATTTCGTAAAAGCGATGGGTAGAACCAACGACGCGATTTTATTCGCCGGCCAAGTGCATTTGTTCGTCAAAGGCAGCGATGAAGCGGCGGAAAAATTGGCGAAGGAATTGCCAAGCTCCACCTCTAAAGATTACGGCAAACCATTTGCCGATATTTTCAAAGCCTACGAATACGATTTTTTCAAGGTCGATGCGATGTTGTTTAGCCCGGCCAGCGTCATCGTCACCGCAGTCGAATCCGGCAAAAGTTTCCGGGGTGGCAAATTGGATAATGCCTTGCTCGATCTTTCGTTCGGCGCTTAATTCGCTCTAAATCTCTTCGACAGCTAACAGGCCTTGCAGGGCAAGGTCAGTTAGCTTGTATCGCTAACTTTTTCGACATACATTCCCTTGCGCCGAATTGCAATAATTACCGATGATCCGGGTTGGCACGGCAAGCAGTTGTGCTTGGCTTTTGCCGAGCGCGGTTATGCCGCCGAATATGTCTCGCTGACTGCCTGCAAATTGCAGTTAACGGTCTCGGATTTGCCGATTGTTATTCCCGGTTTTGAGCAAGAATTACCGGCGGCGGTTTTCGTGCGCGGCGTGCCCGGCGGTTCGCTGGAAGAGGTGGTGTTTTATCTGGATGTTTTGCACGGCTTAAAAATACTGGGCATACCGGTTTATAACGATGCCGGCGCTATCGAGCGTAGCGTCGATAAAGGCATGACCAGTTTTTTGTTGCAACATGGCGGTTTGCCGACGGCAATGACTTGGGTATTGCGGGATCGCGATGCAGCATTGGCGATTGCCGAACAGCAGTTGCGCGCCGGCTATTATCTAATCAGCAAGCCATTGTTCGGTTCGCAAGGCGAGGGCATTCGGCGTATCGAAAAATCTACCGATTTGCTCTGGCTAACCAGTAGTCACGGTATTTATTATTTGCAGCGCTTTGTCGAATGCGCCGGTGATGGCTATTCCGATGTGCGGGTGTTTGTGATTAACGGTAGGGCCGTTGCAGCCATGCGGCGGCGCGGCATTTCCTGGCTGAATAATGTGGCTAGAGGCGCGTCTTGTGAATGTATCGAACTGGAACCGGCTTTAGCAGGATTGGCGATTGCCGCCGTTGTTGTGCTAAACATGGATTATGCCGGGGTGGATCTAATTCAGGACGCCGATGGTGGTTACCGGATTATCGAAGTGAACAGTGTGCCGGCCTGGAAAGGCTTGCAAAGTGTTTGCGATATTAACATCGCCGAATGTTTGGTTGCTGATTTACTTGATCGATATTGCCTGCCAGAAAAAGTATGTTGAACAGGCAGCAATTGATGGACGCTTACCTACAAGCTTGCGAAATCGAGTTGCAAGCGTTCAAGCCTGGAAATGTTAGTGTTCATAGTGCTGCCGACGATATGACCGTTGACGATTTTCGTGTCAGCGCTCGGGTTAGCAGCGAGCCGATTACCAATCCGCAATATAGTTTGGGTGAAAAGATTTATTACGCAGTCAAGGCAACCCGCGAGGCGGTGGCTTGCAATACCAATCTCGGTATTATTTTGCTTTGCGCGCCATTGTTGCAAGTGGTTGCCGGTTTAAAAAAGGGCGAAAACTTGCGCGATGGTTTACGGCTATTGCTGGAAAATACGACCCGTGAGGATGCAGATTGGGTTTTCAAGGCTGTCACCTTAGCTGCGCCGGCAGGTTTGGGCGAATCTGCACAGCACGACGTACAAAAACCGGCGGATGTGACGCTGACCGAGGCCATGGTTTTTGCCGCTGACAAGGACCGAATTGCGTTGCAATACGCAACAATTTTTAAAGACGTTTTTGATTTTGGCGTTTTAAGATATAATCGTGCTTTCGTTTTGTCTGGCGATTGTGCTTGGGCGGCGTTAGCGGTTTTTACCGCAATGCTGGCTCAATATCCCGATAGTCATATTGAGCGGAAGCATGGAGAGCGGTATTCAGAGTGGATCAAGGCTGAGATGCATAAACTCGATAGAGCAATGCAAACAGCTTGTGAGCCTGAAGAGCTTTTGCCAGTTTTGTACGATCTGGACAAAGCTTTTAAGGCACAAAGGATCAATCCGGGTACAACAGCTGACATAACTGTAGCGACAGTACTGGTGGTGCGTCTGGAACAACTTATCGGTGAAGGAACCGGTGGGTTATAGAGGGAACTAAGCAGAAACTACAATCTTGAGACACGAAAGTGTCTATTTTTTTGGTTCAATCTTATCTTTAGGGGATAAATTTAAAATGGCAAAAATCAATAACTTGCGCGTTGGCGAATCTTTGGTTGGTGAAGGCAACGAAATTGCTCACATCGATTTGATCATCGGCCCACGCGGCTCAGCAGCTGAAACTGCTTTCGCAAATGCTTTGACAAACAACAAAGACGGTTTCTCTACTCTGTTGGCTGTTGTTGCTCCTAACCTGTTGGTTAAACCTGCAACCATCCTGTTCAACAAAGTAACCATCAAAGGTGCAAAACAAGCTGTTCAAATGTTTGGACCAGCTCAACGCGCTGTTGCTATGGCTGTTGCTGATTCCGTTGAAGACGGCACTATCCCTGCTGACGAAGCTGACGATTTGTTCATTTCTGTTGGTGTTTTCATCCACTGGTTGGCTGAAGACGATGCAAAAATTGAAGAATTCAACTACAAAGCCACCAAAGAAGCTATCGCTCGCGCGGTTGCCGGCACTCCAACTGCTAAAGAAGTTGTTGCTGCTAAATCTGGTGCAAAACACCCATTTGCTACTAACAACGTTTAAGTTTTTAGTTTCAAAGGCTGTCGAAGATACCCCGGCTTGCCGGGGTATTTTTTTGCCTAAAATTTTTCTAGCATAGCGGCGTCGATACTGCCGTTATGCAGGGCGCTGGCCAGTAGCACAGCGGTAATGCCGATAGTTTTCAGGCGCATGAGATCGTTCACATCCCGAACGCCGCCAGCCGCAACAAAATGTTTATCGGGATGATCCTTGCAAAGCCGGCTGAGTTTTGCAAAGTCCGGACCTTTGTTGCTGCCGACTAAATCCAAGGTCATCACCACTATGGTTTTTGGCCACAGTTCCGGACTTTCCAGCCACCCCGGATGTCCCAAAACCTGGTTATATTTAAAATCCAGCGATAGGATGAGATCGGTATTTTTTAACGATACGGGTAGTCGTTGCGATTCGGTACCGATAACCGGCTTACAGTTTATTCCGCGATTCGTTGCAGCAAGTGCTTGGTAGCTACTGCCCTTATCCAGCCAAAATTCCTTGTTTGGAGATTGGCTAAACAAGTTGTCGATAGCCTCGTCGTGGTTACCTTGGCCGGTGATTGCGTCTAAGTCTGCGATATAAAACTTTGGAAATGGATACAGCGTTAATAAACTCGTCACGACTTGGCTTATTTCGCTGCTGTCGCATATTGACGAGTTGAGATGTACGGGTTGATAACGGCTGCGGTCTCCGCCTGCAGCGTGGACCACCAGACCGTCTTTCAAATCAATGACGGGAATAATCTGCATAAGCCAAGCGAGTTTTAGAATTGAGAGTTCTGGTATTTGAATTTATTACCGGCGGCGGTTTGGTCGGGCAGGCATTGCCTGCTTCGCTGGCGACGGAAGGCAGCTTGATGTTACAGGCTTTAATCGCCGAACTGAAGTGTCTGGACGATCTTCAGCTATGTGTGCCCTTGGATGAGCGCTGCGCCAGACCGGATATGCTGTTGCCAGGCGAAATTGTGACGGTAAGCGCCGCTTGCGACCTCTTTGATCTGTTGGGGGATTTACTGACACAAGCTGATCTGTTTTGGCCCATCGCACCGGAAAGCGACGGAATGTTGCAGAGCTTGGCCGAGCTGGCTCTTGCCGCGAATGTCGAAGTCTTATTATCCAATCCGGCGGCCTTGAGCGTATGCGCCAATAAGTATTCAACTTATCAAGCGTTGAAGAAACGGAATATTCCGGCGGTGGCAACTTATCTGCTTAGCGAAGTGGAGGAGGGTATCGGTTTAGCGGATAAGCTTGTCGTCAAGATTGCGGACGGCGTCGGGTGCCTTGATAGTTTGCAAGTCGATGCCGAGCAGGTGCCGCCCGCTATTGCCGAATTAACCGATCCGTATCGCTATGTGTTACAGCCTTATATTCACGGACAGGCTGCGAGTTTGTCTTGTTTGTTTAAGCATGGCCAAGCCTGGCTTATCTGCTATAACCACCAGCAAATTGCTTTGCAGCAAGGCCGATTTAGTTTGCAAGGCTGTTTAGTGAATTTACAAACCGATAAGCTGAGCTTTTATCGAAATTTGGTAATCGAAATAGCCGACGCGCTGCCCGGATTGTGGGGCTACGTAGGTATCGATGTTATCGAGAACGCCAAACTAGGTCCGCTGGTGTTGGAAATTAATCCGCGTCTGACCAGTTCTTACGTCGGCATCCGCCAAGCGACCGGGATCAACGTGGCCGAACAGGTTTTGCGCCTGCGCCATGCCGAACCGGTGTTACAGCCGTATAGAAATGAAACAGTTCAAATCCATATCAATTAAAAAGGCAAAATGAACAAACAGATTGCAGGTTGGGACATCGGGGGTGCGCACGTCAAGTTGGCGTTGCTGGATCAGTCCGGATATATCCAGGCCCTTGCTCAGCAGGCTTGTCCATTATGGAAGGGGATAGAGTATCTGCATGGCACTTTGGCCGATTTGGCCGGCCAATTCGATTTGCAAAATTGCCGGCATGCCGTGACGATGACCGGTGAACTGGTGGATTGCTTTACCAGTCGCGAGCAAGGTGTCAACGCCATCGTCCGGGCTGTTTGTGAACAATTCAACGCCGAGCAGGTATCGGTATTTGCCGGCCTACGCGGCTTTTTGTCGGCAGCACACATTCAGCCGGCAGATTGCATGGACATCGCTTCTGCTAACTGGTTGGCTAGCTTGCTATGGGTGGCAAAACGCCAGCCAAATGCCTTGTTTGTGGATATAGGCAGTACCACGACCGATATTTTGTTGGTCGAAAATCACCAGCTAAAGGTACAAGGCTTCACCGACTATCAGCGCTTGGTATCCGGCGAGTTGGTGTATACCGGTATTGTCCGCACGGCGGTGATGGCGATTGCCCAGGAAGCCGAATTCAACGGCCAATCAATGGGTTTGATGGCCGAGTATTTCGCGACAATGGCCGATGTGTATCGCTTGACTGGTGACTTGAATGAAGTCCATGATCAAACTGACACGGCGGACGGCGCGGAAAAATCAGTTTCGGCTAGCGCCCGCCGCTTGTCGCGGCTGACCGGTTACGAATTCAGCGAGAGCGATCACGCACTCTGGTTGGCATTTGCCGAGCACCTCAAAACCAAGCAAATACAGAAAATCAGCCAGTCTTGTGTCAGACAATTGCAAAGGGCGGCAGCCGGCTCTGCGATTAAATTAGTCGGTGCCGGTGTTGGCCGCTTCCTGGCGCGGGACATGGCTGCGGATTTGGGCTTGGAGTATCTGGACTTTACCGATTTGCTACCATTAACCGCTAAAACCAATGATATTAATGCTGGCGACTGTGCGCCGGCCGCCGCCGTGGCTTATCTTGCCGGCGGGTTTGGTTAAAGCCTGCGGCTGGGGTAAAATCGGTATATTGCAAATCATGTCCTTGCGGCACATTCCGGCCGCTTAACAGCACTTCTTAATGCCTTTAGCCAAACCCATCAAACAACCGCTGCCTTATTTTCAAGACAGTGCAGCATTATTTGCCCCGCGGGCGCAGCAGCCTTGGGCGGTATTTCTGGATAGCGCGCAGCCGCACAGCCACCAGGATAGGTTCGATATTATCGCCTATGCCCCAGTCGTAACCCTGCAAACACGCGGTGATATGACGTTTATCGAACGCGATGGCGTGATTAGCGAAAGTACCGAGGATCCTTTTGAGTTGTTGAAACAACAGTTAGGTGCGTCCTTAGCTAGTGTTGACGGACTGCCGTTCAACGGCGGGGCAATCGGGTATTTTGCGTATGATTTGGCCAGGCGCATCGAGCGTTTACCGGCGATGGCCGACGATGCGGAAAATCTGCCTGAGATGGCGGTGGGCATTTACCGCTGGGCGGTGATTGTCGATCATCAGCATCGGCAAAGCTGGTTGGTCAGTGTGGATTTACCGGAAAGCGAGCAGCAAAGACTAATCGCGGAATTCAGTGCGATTTCTACACCGACGGAAACTACAGAATTTAAAGTGCTGCAAGCGCCGTGCGCCAATATGGACAAACAAGCTTACGCCGCGGCTTTTCAACGCATCAAACATTATTTGAAAGAGGGTGATTGCTATCAAATCAATTTGACCCAGCGCTTCGAAAGCCCTTGCCAAGGCCAGCCATGGCAAGCCTATCAGGTGTTGCGGCAGATCAACGCCGCGCCATTCAGCGCTTATCTGAATTTTCCAGATGTGCAGGTCTTAAGTTCGTCGCCGGAGCGGTTTTTAAAAGTCACCGACGGCGCCGTGGAAACCAAACCCATCAAAGGTACCCGACCGCGCCGGAATGATTGGGAAGCCGATCAGGCACAGATCGAAGACTTGGTTTCCAGCACCAAGGACCGGGCCGAGAATGTGATGATCGTCGATCTACTCCGCAATGATTTGGGCAAGAGTTGCAAAAAAGGTTCGGTGTGGGTGCCGAGCTTATTCTCTGTAGAAAGCTATACCACCGTACATCACTTAGTCAGTACCGTGACGGGGGGGCTAGCGGAAGGCCAGCATGCCATCGATTTATTGCGCAGTTGCTTTCCAGGCGGCTCGATTACCGGCGCGCCGAAAATCCGGGCGATGGAAATCATCGAGGAACTGGAACCGCATCGGCGTGGCATTTATTGCGGAGCGATAGGGTATATCGGTTTCGACGGCAATATGGACACCAATATCGCGATTCGTACGCTGGTACACAATCACGGCTCGATACGTTTTTGGGCGGGCGGCGGCATCGTCAATGACTCGGTGCTGGACGAGGAATATCAGGAATGTTTCGATAAGGCCGCCGCCTTATTGCAGTTACTCCAACAGTTTGGCGTATGACGTGCGTAATCAAGCTGGGCGGCAGCTTGCTGGAAACAGCCGCCTTGCCCGCTTGCCTGGCGGCAATCGCCAATCGCGCCGGCCCGATTGTTATTGTGCCCGGCGGCGGGCCGTTTGCCGAGCAAGTGCGCATCGCGCAAAGTCAGTGGGGTTTTGATGATGTTGCGGCGCACCGGATGGCAATTCTGGCGATGCAGCAAATGGCCTGGTTGATGAATAGCCTGATGCCCGAATTTGCTGTAATCGCTGACGCGGCAAGATTAGCTTGCGCAGAGCAAGCCAATTCTATAGTGATCTGGTCGCCGCAAGTTGAGCAATTGGATAACGCCAATATCGCCGCCAGTTGGGACGTTACTTCGGATAGTTTGGCGGCCTGGTTGGCTGGCGTTATAGAAGCTGATGAGCTAATTGTCGTGAAATCGGCGCCGATTCCTGAGCGCCTGAGTTTGCCAGACTTACAGCAGCAAGGCATCCTGGATGCCGCTTTTCAACATTTCACCGCCCAGGCTAGTTACAAAATTACCGTAATGAATAAAGACCGCTTCCTGTCCCACCATGATTAATTTTATTAAAGCCATACTGAACAAGCGTTTGCGCAAGGCTTATTATCAAAGCCGGGAATCCTTACTGGGCCATCAAAAACGTGACATTGTCGTTATGCACGTCGGGAAGGCTTGCGAGAGTTTAAAGGACAGCCGCGATCAGTTCGTTGATGCTCTGGATAAATTCAAAAGCATCGTCAACGTGAAGGATAGTTCACTGGAACAGCGCTATCAGCAACTCAAACGCCGCTATGACCTATGCAAGGGTAAGGCTGAGCAAGTCAGTCAAAGAATTCAGGCGGTGGAAGACATTAGCGAAGCCTTGTTCAACGAATGGGAAGCCGAGCTGGCCTTATACAGCAACCGGGCCTTGAAGGCGCGCAGCCAGCAACAACTTAAAAAATCCCGGCAGCAATATGCCCGTTTGTTAAAAGCCTTACAGAACGCAGAAACCCGGATGCATCCGGTGTTGGCGGCGTTTCAGGATCAGGTGCTGTTTTTAAAGCATAACTTGAATGCCCATGCTATCGCGGCATTGCGGCACGAGTTCATGGAAATTGGTGTGGATATTTCGCGGTTGATCGAGGTGATGGAAAAAACCATCAGCGAGGCCAGTCAGTTTGTCGCGGTTCTAGTGGAACAGAAACAACTGCCGGCCCCAGTGCGCAAGTAACTTACATGGCGTGCATTTTGTAATCGACTCTTGCCGGTGGGTTTTTGTCACGTTGGTCAGGGGTTTTCTTGCGGTTTTGGTCGATACGTTCTTGTGAGTATTGGGAAATCATTTGGTCCCAGTTGTCGTATTTCTCATAGTCTTTGCTGCCGGCCGCTTTGCGTTTGGCAAACAGTTCTTTACCGGCTTCTACCAATTGTTCCGGTGTCTTGCCATCGATAGCGTCCAAAAACTCCTTGTTATTGCGGATTTCATCGCGTAAGGTCCAGAAAGACACTTCAAACTCAATGCGTTGGTCCAGCGGCAATTTTTCCTTGATTTGACTGATTGATCGATTGACCGTTTTTAAACTGCTGCCGTTGATTTGGTTGCTTTTATTGCAACCGGCTAAAAATGCGCAGATTAAAAAAACCAAAACAGTAGACGCTTTTTTCATGATGTAGCCCCCCAGTGGCTAAATAAACAAACCCGAATTTTGTATTTATAATGGTTGCAACGCGGGTTACCAAACAAACCAAATTACTCGGTAATTAAAAACACAAGCTTACCACATGCTGGAATTTATCCAACTTCTCAAACAGCGTTACCAAACTGTGCTACAGCAGCTGGATAAAAAAAATCCCCAGTACCTGGATTATCAGCAGCGTATAGAACAATTGTTACACGGCGAAGCCTTTATTCGCAAAGGCGAGCTGCTCGACAACAATCCCGGTTTTCCGCTGCAAATCGCCGTCATCGGGCCAACGCAGGCCGGTAAAAGTTCCGTCGTTAATCTGCTGTTAGATGCCAACGCCGCCGGTGTGAGTCCGCTGGCCGGTTACACGGTACAGGCCCAAGGCTTTTGCCACGGCCTGACGCCCGACGACTGCGATGGCATGCAACATTATTTCGGCCGCTTTCAACGTTTGGAGCAAACAGAGCTGCGGCCGGGAAGATACGATTGCTATTCCTTGAGTCCAAGCCCCGGCGCCTCGGCCTTGTTACCGGCTTGCGTCTGCTGGGATACGCCTGATTTCGATTCGATAGACGCCGCCGACTATCGGGAAGGCGTGATCCGCACGATTGCCTTGGCCGATATCGTGGTTCTGGTGGTGAGTAAAGAAAAATACGCCGATCAATCGGTGTGGGAAATGATGAAAGCCATCGAGGTTTTCCAGCAGCCAACCCTGATTTGCGTCAATAAACTCAATGAGGGCAGCGAGCAGGTGATTTTGGATTCGTTGCGGCAAAAGTGGCTGCAGACCCGTCACGATCCTTTACCTACTCTGGTGCCCTTGTTATTCCAAAAAGCCCCAGCGGTGCCTAACTGGCCGCAATCGGCCTCGCATGCCTTTAACGAACTGGCGAAAAAAGTCACCCGTCACAAACATGTTGCTCGCCAGCAGCAATTAATCAGCCGCTATTGGCTGGACTGGCTAGAACCGGTGTTTGCCGAACACCATGCCCAGCATCATTGGCAAACCCTGGTCGATCAAGCGTTGGCGCAAGCGGTTAAGGAGTACCAGCGCGATTATCTCAACCATCCGCATCATTACGAAACCTTCCAAAACGCTTTATTAAATTTGCTCACCTTGCTGGAAATCCCCGGCATCGCCAAAGCGCTAGGCAAGACCCGGCGGGCCATGACCTGGCCGTTTCGTAAATTATTCGCGTGGGGCGGCGGCACGCCTATCAATCCCAATCAGGAACTCGGGGTGTTGAATCAGTTGGGCGAACATCTCTTGATCCAGATCGCCGACCGCTTGCTGGAAAAGACCGAAACCGAGCCGGCCGATAGTCGCTGGTGGAAAGAAACCGCGATGGCGCTGAGACAAAAACGCGGCGATTTATTACAGATTTACAGACAAGCAGTGATGGACTATCACAGCGATTTTCAACAAGATGTGGAAGCCTCGGCGCAACGTTTATACGTAAAGCTGCAAGAACAGCCGATGATTCTGAATAGCCTGCGCGCCACCCGGGTTACCACCGATGCCGGTGCCTTATTGCTGGCTATTCAGGCCGGTGGCATCGGCGTCCACGATTTGGTGCTCACGCCCTTGATGCTGACCATGACTTCCTTGTTGGCGGAAAGCGCCATCGGTAGCTATATGCATAAGGTCGAAGCCGAATTAAAGCAGCATCAGCTCAATACCGTGAAGACGGCATTGTTTGAGACCTGCCTGAAACAGCGGCTGTATTTGTTGCCGCAAGGCGTGCTGTCGCCCACCCGTTTTAATATCTCCGAACAACAATGCCACGCCGCGGAGCAGGCGCTGAAAGAGAAGAAACATGGCTTACGATTACTCTGAATTGCTGACCCAAGCCCAGCAATGGGCTGCAGCCGCGCAAGCCGAAGGCCGATTGAGCGCGGAGCGGGCGCAATTATTGACCACAATAGATGCGCGCAGTACGGAAGCTCTATTTGCGGCGAGTCAAACCGACCCGCAGACCAGACCTTTGATTGTGGCGTTCATGGGTGGTACCGGCGTCGGCAAAAGCAGCTTATTGAATCGTTTGGCGGGGCAGGCGATTGCCCGGGCCGGCATCGAGCGGCCCACCTCTCGGGAAGTGACTCTGTATCACCACCAAAGCCTGGCGATTAACAAACTGCCGGCAGGTTTGCCGCTGGACAGCATCAAGATCAGCCAGCACAACGATGCGGCCAATAGCCATATCGTCTGGATTGATATGCCGGATTTCGACAGCGTCGAACTCGGCAACAAGCGTTTGGTATTGGAGTGGCTGCCGCATATTGACGTTTTACTGTATGTAGTCAGTCCGGAACGCTACCGCGACAACAAAGCCTGGCAATTGCTGCTGGCGGAAGGCGCGAAACACGCCTGGCTGTTTGTGATGAATCAGTGGGATCGTGGTCAGCCGGTGCAATACGACGATTTTAAACAGCAGCTGGGTAAGGCCGGTTTTACCGATCCTTTGATTTTTCGCACCAGTTGCAGCGAACCGGACGGCGATGAGTTTGCCGGGTTGCTGGAGCAGTTGCGGCAACTGTCCGGACAGCATAGCGTTGCGCAACTGGAACAGCGCAGCCAGCAATTGCGCCGCCAACATTTAAAGCAGACCTTGCAGCAACTGGCTGACGATTTTTCCGGCCGAGACTATGCACAATGTCAGCAAAATTTTGAGACGCTTTGGCTGCATACCGAAGCCGGCTTACAGCAAGGTTTGGCCTGGCCGATTAAACAGCTCGCGCAATTCTGGGCTGAGAACCTGGGCCAACCAGCCGACATCAAGCTGTGGGACGACTGGGCGCAGAACCGTCTGAACGATTTGCTGGACGAACTGGTTCTGCAAGCCGCACAAGCCAACATCCCCAGCAAACCCTTGAAAGTTGCGTTGCAAGGGATCCGCGATAACACCGAGAAAAACCTGACTGCTCAAACCGAATTGGCCGGTCGACAGGCTTTATTGCAGCCCGGCAACGGTGCTCAGCGTTTTCTGCTGACATTGACGGCGATTTGCGAAACGGTCTTACCGCTGGCGGCGATGGGCGCCGTCGGTTATCAGGTATTCTCCGGCTATTACCACAGCGCCGCCGATGCTACTGCTTACTTGGGTGCCGATTTTGCAATTCACAGTGTGTTATTGATCGGTTTGAGCTGGCTGATTCCGTTTTTCCTGCACAAAAAAATTCAGCCGTCTTTGCAGAAAGCAGCATTGAAAGGTTTACAGAAAGGTTTGCAGCAGGCCTTGGCGGCGGTGATGGCGGAGATCAAGCAGGTGTTGTTGAGCGAGCAGCAACGGAACGAAATGCTGGGTCAGCAGTTGACGCGGTTGATCGAGCGTTGCGGTGCTGAATCAGCGATGGTTGTCGAAAATGGCAGCCTTCTGGGTCGGGTATTATTGGCTAAGTGAGATTATTCAGCTTAAGGTTTGAGTGCTGACATTACCGTAAACTCAGGTGATCCAAGCCTGGAAATCGTTAAGTTTGTGCCTAAGTAACGCAGCCGCATTCTGCGCTGAATGCTTATAATTTGAAGCGTGCAGCCAACTTATCGAGGCTAGCGGCCTGTTGTGCCAATTGTTCTGCGCTCTGCTTGGTTTTCTCTACGGTTTTAGCCAGCGAGTTGGCATTTTGCGAGATCTGTTCCACCCGATTAGCCATATCGCGTGTAGCAGCCGATTGCTGGCCCAGTGCGCCGCTAATCCCGTCTACCGACAGAGTCACGCGGTATTGGGCGTCGAGAATTTCGTTGACCGATTGGCCAGCCTGGCTGGACAGCGCTACGCCGGATTCAACGCCGGTTACCCCGCTTTCCATAGCCTGCACAGCGGCTTTGGAGGCTTGACGAATTTTTTCCACCATCAATTTAATTTCACCGCTGGACGTGCTGGTGCGTTCGGCAAGCGTTCTGACTTCGTCTGCAACCACCGCAAAACCTCGGCCGTACTCGCCGGCGCGGGCGGCCTCAATCGCGGCGTTTAGAGCAAGCAGATTGGTTTGTTCGGCGACACCGTGAATTACGTCGACAATACTGGTTATTTCCGAGCTGATTGATTCCAGATTGCGAATGTAGTCAGCCGCATTCACGACAATGGCTGAAATTTTTTGCATCTCTATGGCGGTGGAGCTAATTACCTTGGTGGATAACTCCGCGCGCTGTCCTGATTCGAATGCAACCTGCTTGGCGTCCAGCGCATTACCGTTGACTTGTTCGAGCGATACCGATAGTTGTTCGATAGTGGCCGCCATACTGCAAGCTGCGTCGTAACCGTTATTGGCGATAATCGATTCTTGCGCGGCGGCCTCCAACAGGTCCGCCGAATATCGATTAAGCTGGAATACGCCGTTGTGCATATCGGAGATTAGATTGTGTAAGTTCTTGCGCATCTGCGCTAACTTTCTGAGAAGTTGTCCGATTTCATCGTCGCCTGCATCGGGGATCACTACCGTCAGGTCGCCGGCGGCGATAGCCCCCGTGACTTTTTCCGCTTGATCAAGGCTGTAGCGGATTTGTTGGATAATCACGTAGGCCATTATCACGAATGCGATTGCCCCCAGCAAGGCCACTCCAACCAGATACCAGGTTGTGCTACCGACGGTTTGGTTAAGGTTTGCCAAGGTCTCATTGGAATATCCGTTGGAAATTTTGACGGTTTCTGCCAATGCTTCGCGATGCCGTTCGTACTGTTCATCCAGGCGTTCCATAGCCAGGTCCATTGTTTTTACGTCACCTTCCTTGATTGCTGGAATATAGCGTCCCTCCAATTCTTTCCACCACTGATCGGCTTGTTCGCGTTGCGTGCCCAATATGGCTTGTTTTAGTTGGGCTGGAATCTCCTGTGCGGACTCCCAATAGCGATTGCGGGTGTCGTACTCGATTTTCAATTCTTTTAACCGCGCATACTTAGGGTCTTTATCTTTGTCGTGGTATAGCTGCTCGGCCATCAACTGAGCTTCAACCAGAAATAAGGGGGGCGGTAGAATGTCGGCGAGGATGTCTTTACTTTTCCCCATGCGGTGAGCTGCATCGCCGACATAATCTAAGGCGTGATAGCCAAGTAAAGCCAGGCCGGCCAGCAGTAGCGACGCAAACCAAGACATCAGTTGAAGTTTGGCGGCTATCGAAAAACGATTCAGCATACGCATTCCCCCTATATTAATAACGTGAAAGCTGAGTAGAAATTGTAGAAGAAATTTTCAATGCAACAATCAGTCACTTAGATAGAGCTGAAATATAGCAAAGGCGGTGGGTCAGTCTGCGAGTGAGCGAATATCGACAGATGCTTGGATTACCTAGGATTGAGTGGCGTTGACGGTAAGCGAGCTTATTATTTGTCGGGTTTGTGTTGTTTAACAAATGCCCAAACAAGGTGTTGCTTAACGCGGAATGAGCAGGGCTAATCTACCGGTGGTTCTGGTTTATTTCTTGCTGTCAGTTAGCTGAGCCGCAAAATGGCCTGAATTAACTGTTATTCATGTCGTTTTCATAACATCGCTCAGGCCGAATGTTCGATGGCCTACAGAGGTTCGATCATTCACGCGGTTCGACCTGTATTTATAAAACCTATATCAAGAGGAATAGACAATGGCAGAGTTTTTTATTGAGATAAGCGCGCAGGAAAATGGTGACCACCTGATTCATAAATCCAGCTGCTCTTTGCTGCCGGCTAAAGAGGCGATTTATTATCTGGGTTCAATCAGCAACGTGGTCAGTGCGGCGAAGAAGGCTAGTGAGAGATTTGCCAAGCCAACCGCTTGTTCGCAATGTTCTCCGGTTTGAGGTAGAGCCTTTATAAGGCGAATACGGCAGCGTATTCGCCTTAAGCGTTTGAAAAATCGGTGGATGCCCAAGCGGTAAGCACACCGTTGGTTTATTCGGCTACTGCTTCGCTGTCAATCACTGCCGCGGGCCGTTGCTCGCCCTTGCCGATTTCCAATAAATCCCAAAACAACAAACCGCCGCCCGCCGCCGTCATCAAACCAAATACCATGCGCCAGACCATTGCTTGCATGAACCAGGGATGATTTTGTGCGGCAAAATAGCCGGCCCAAGTTGAGCCTTCCACCGCGCGTTCGATAAACGATTGTTCGTAGCCGGCGATCAATAAAGCCACCGTCATGCCCATCACGCCCAGGTTTAATAGTACCGCTGCGGTTTTCCAGCGCCAGCCATTGGCAAGCTCGCCGCCCATCCAGACCTTACCGCGCGCTTGCTGTGCCGCCAGATAGAAGAAGGCGATGTTGATGGTGGCATAAGCGCCGAAGAAAGCTAAATGGCCGTGCGAAGCCGACCATTGGGTACCATGAGTATACAGATTGATTTGTGGCAGAGTGTGCATGAAGCCCCAAACGCCCGCACCGAGAAAGTTACCGAAAGCATGGGCTATGATCCAGGCCAAAGCAGGGTGGTTGCTGTTTTTGAAGCGATGCGCGCCGGCGTCGTAGATGGAATGCACCACCATTGCTACCAGCGGAATCGGTTCCAGCGCGGAGAAGAAGCCGCCGATGGTAAACCAGTATTCCGGTGTGCCTATCCAGAAGTAGTGATGGCCCAGGCCCAAGATGCCGGAGCCGAACATCAAGGCCACTTCGATATATAGCCAGGTTTGTACGACATTGCGACGCACGCCCAGCAATTTCATCAAACTCCAGGCCATGATGCAGCCGACCAATACTTCCCAGGTGGCTTCCACCCACAAGTGAATCACCCACCACCACCAGTATTGATCGACGGAAATATTGGTCACATAAAACATGCCGGCTAAATACAAACCGGCCAGCGCGACCAGGTCCAAAGTCAACACGCCGGCGATGCCGGACCATTTGCCCTTGGCAAAGGTGGCGGCCACATTATAGAAAAAGGTCAATACCACCACGACGATGCCAATGTCGGCCCAGCGTGGTGCTTCGATATACTCGCGGCCTTCGTTGATCAACCAGAGTGAGGTGTCGGTACCGCTGCCGATTTGAATCAGCAAGTACACCAAGACCACGACGGTGACGGCGCCGGTCAATACCCAGAACGCCAGTTGTCCCCATTTCAGGCCGACGATCTCGACGCCGCTCTCGTCTTCCAGAAACCAGTACACCGAGCCAAGAAAGCCATACAGCATCCATACCACCATGGCGTTGATGTGCACCATGCGGTTGACGTTGAAATCCAGGATTTCGTAGAGAAAGCTGGGGAAGATGAATTGTAGACCGGCCAGCAGGCCAAACAGCAATTGCGCCATGAACAGTACCATGGCCACGGTAAAGTAATGTACCGCCAGTTTTTGGCCGCCGCTCAGATGGGGGTTGGTCATGAGCTCGGTATGGCGTTGCTTGCAACCGGCCCAGCAGTTCGCCGCTTTTTCTTGATAAGCTTGTAAGGTCATTTATTGTTCCTCTTCGCCCAGCGCGATGAAATTATGCGGGAAGCCGTTGGTGTCGATAGACGACATCCATTTCAGGAAAGCAACGATGGCTTCAGCTTCTTGTGGCGTGATGTCCAGATTGGGCATCTTGCGGTTGGAGCCGTAGGTGCGGGCATTTTTTTCCGGATCGAGCAGGAAATTCACCATCATTTGCTCGCGCGATTCCTTGGCCCCCCAGCCTTGGTCCAGCCAGGCTTTGGTCAAGTCCGGCGCATAGTAGGCGCCGTTGCCGAGCAGGGTGTGGCAGTTCATGCAGTTCTTGGCTTGTACGGTTTTTTTGCCGTGGTCGATCAGTTTTTCGGCGTCTTCTTCGCTCAAAGTTTTGCCGAACAACGGTGCGTCCTCGCCTATGGTGGGTTGGTAGCGCTGCTTGGCTTTGTCGAAGCGATAGCTGATGTCTTTGTTTATCACGCTATAAGCCGGCACGCGCGGGCCGCCGGCACTGATTTGTTTCATCGAATCGAAGCTTAAAATAACCAGCAGCACAAAAGACCCGCCGGTCACCCAGATCGCGGTTTTTTTCCAGAATGTTTCCGACGCCCAGCGGGGCGGACTTTGCTCAGTCATGATGATCTCCAGATTGATGAGAGTGGTGAGTATCTGCATCGTGCGTCGCGGCGCACAACTTCCAGATAAAACGCGGCATCCAGCCGTAGCCGAGTACCATTAACAAGGACAGCAGCAGCCAATAATCGTTAAAATGATTGACGTAGCTGAACACCCCGACGCAAATCAACAAAGCAGCGTAGATTAACCAGGCGGCGAGCTCGAATTTGCGGCGGCCGCTGATCTTGGACCAGGCATACAACGCCGCATACACGGTAGCCAGCAAGATGATCAACGCCGCACTGAAAAAGCTCAGGAAAAAATCGGATAGGGCAACGGGTTCGATCAACATTAAATTTTACCGCCGGACAGTTTTATAACATGCGTTTAAAATGCAACTTTCGGGCAAGTGTAAGCGTCATTAACATTTATTTCAAATACGGCTTTTACCAAATTCACCGACATGCAATTGACTGCACATACCGATTACGCGCTGCGCGTACTGATTTATCTGGCTATCAACACTGAAAAACGGGTAACAATTACTGAATTAGCCGATTTTTTCGGCATCTCCAGAAACCACTTGGTCAAGGTGGTACACAAACTGGGCGTAAAAGGTTTTGTGCTGACGGTACGCGGCAAAGGGGGCGGCATTTGTTTGTCGCGGCCGGCGCGGGAGATCAGTGTCGGCAATGTGGTAAGGGAAGTGGAGGGGCACTTTCAGATGGCAGAATGTTTTAATCCCAAAAAGCAGGGTCATTGTGCCCTGGAGAAGGGGTGCGGGCTGATAGGATTGTTAGGCGGCGCTGTCGAGCAGTTTTTACAGACTTTGGACAAGGCGGTTTTGAGCGATTTGGTACCAGGGCCCCGGCCGAGTGGCTTGGATTGCGTACCGCTAAAACAGGGTTGAGGCATTGCAATGTTTAGGATGGGTAGAGCGAAGCGAAACCCATCAAGTGTCCTCAAACTGATGCGATGGGTTTCGGCTATCGCCCCTACCCATCCACCATTGTCAATAAAATCCGCTGGCAGCTATTTATCCAGAATGCTAGTTCCTCCGTTTTAACCTGTCCTTGGGCTGGTTTTTTTCGGTTAGCGGTAGGCTCCAACAAAGGGATTGCTGCGCATTTCCGCGCCAAAAGTAGACATAGGGCCGTGACCGGGGATGAATTTCACGTCCTCTCCTAAGGGCCAGAGTTTTAATTCAATCGAGTTGATTAAAGTTTGATGGTCGCCTTTTGGAAAGTCGGTGCGACCGATCGAGCCCTTGAATAGTACATCGCCGACCAGCGCCAGGCGCTCGTCCTCGCTGAAATACACCACATGGCCAGGTGTGTGTCCGGGGCAATGAATTACCAGTAACACTTCATTACCCACCTTAACCGTATCGCCGTCGTTCAGCCAACGCTGTGGGGTAAAACTCACCGATTCAGGAAAACCGAACATCCGGCATTGCTGCGCCAAGGCCTCGATCCAGAAGTTATCTTCAATTTGCGGGCCGATGATCGGCAACGAGAGTTTTTCCGCCAACTCCGCCACGCCGCCAACATGGTCGAGATGGCCGTGGGTGACCAGAATCGATTCCAGCTCCACGCCTCGCTTTTTGACTTCCTTCAGCAATACATCAAGGTCGCCGCCAGGGTCGACCAGAGCGGCTTTATTGGTTTGTTCGCAGACCAGTAAGGTGCAGTTTTGTTGATAGGCGGTGACCGGAATAATGGTGTAGCGCATGAAATTGATGTTGGCTGGAGGTTGGACTCCCGCTCGCGCGGGAGTGATAGATCAGTATCTTAGATATTTAGTAATAAATGTGCCGGCGCTTCCAGACACTCTTTGATGATACCCAAAAATTGCACCGCTTCCTTGCCGTCCACCAAACGATGGTCGTAGGACAAGGCCAGGTACATGATAGGCCTGATCACGATTTCGCCGTTTTCCACGACCGGCCGGTCCTTGATGGCGTGCATGCCTAAAATCGCGCATTGCGGTGGATTCAGGATGGGCGTGGACAACATGGAACCGAAGATGCCGCCGTTGGTGATGGTAAAGGTGCCGCCGCTGAGGTCTTCGACGCTGATCGAGCCGTTGCGGGCTTTATTGCCGAAATCGTGTATGCCTTTTTCGATGCCGGCGAAATCCAGTTGGTCGGCGTCGCGCAAAATCGGCACGATTAGGCCGCGCGGTGTAGTCACGGCGATACCGATGTCGTAATAACCGTGGTAGATAATATCGCTGCCGTCGATGGATGCGTTAATGGCCGGGAAGCGTTTTAAGCCTTCGATGGATGCCTTGACGAAGAAGGACATGAAACCCAGCTTGATGCTGTGCTTGGTTTCGAAACGATCTTTGTAGTGATTGCGCAGATCGATGACGGCGCTTAGATTGACTTCGTTAAAGGTAGTCAGCATCGCCGCATTTTGCTGGGCTTGCAGCAAGCGTTCGGCTACTTTGGCACGTAAGCGAGTCATCGGCACTCGCTGTTCCGGCCTCAGGCTGGCAACGGCTGTGGCGGACAACGGCGAGTGGGTTTCCGTAGCCGGCGCGGGCGCGGGAGTAGGCGCAGGTGGCGCATCTTTCGTTTGCGTGTTCAAGAAATCCAAGACGTCGGTTTTCAGAATCCTGCCATGTTTGCCGGAGCCGGCGATGGCTTGCGGATCAAGATCCTTTTCGGCAACCAGTTTGCGAACGGAAGGGCTAAGCACGGCTTCTTCGGTTTTTTCGGCTGCCTGGGCTGGTTTGGTTTGCTGGGCGTCCAGTTTGGCGAGTAGTTGGCCGCCAACCACGGTTTCGCCGTCTTGTACCACCAGTTCCAGAAGAGTTCCGGATTTGGGGGCCGGTACTTCCAGGATGACTTTGTCGGTTTCGAGATCAGCCAGATTGTCGCCTTCGTTTACCCATTCGCCCGCCTGTTTGTGCCATGCGACTAAGGTGGCATCGGATACGGATTCGGGAAGGCTGGGGACCAGTATTTCAAAGCTCATGTGTATTTCCTTCGTTGCTGCCATAGAGCGCGGCGTTTACCACGGCGCGTTGTTCATTGAGATGGGTTTTGTAATTGCCGACCGCCGGAGAAGCCGACGCGACCCGGCCGGCATAACTGATCGGGATATTCTTGTCTAGCAAATCGAAAAAATGGTGCTTGCTTTGGTACCAGGCGCCTTGGTTTTTAGGCTCTTCCTGACACCAGACAATATGTTCGACATTGGGATATTTGTCGATTTCGCGTTTGAATTGTTCGTTCGGAAACGGGTAGAGCTGCTCGATACGAATAATCGCGACATGGCGCAGTTGCTCCTGATCCAGGCGGCGGGCCTCCAACAAATCGAAATAGACTTTGCCGGCGCACAATACTATGCGTGTGACATGGTAGGGATCGATATCGTCTTGTTCGCCTATCACGTTCAAAAATTCGCCGTCGGTTAAATCGCTGAGTGTCGATACCGCCAGCTTGTGTCGTAGCAGGCTTTTCGGGCTCATGACGATCAGCGGCTTACGATATTGGCGTAACATTTGCCGGCGCAGCAAATGAAAAATTTGCGCCGGGGTGGTGGGGACGCAGACTTGGATATTGTGGTCGGCACACAACTGTAAATAGCGCTCCAGGCGAGCCGAGGAATGTTCCGGGCCTTGGCCTTCAAAACCGTGCGGCAGCAGCATGACCAAACCGCTGAGCTTGCCCCATTTGGTTTCACCGGAGGAAATGAATTGGTCGATGACCACTTGCGCGCCGTTGGCGAAATCGCCGAATTGCGCTTCCCAGATCACCAATTTATTCGGTTCGGTGGAACTGTAGCCGTATTCGAAACCCAAGACGCCGGCTTCCGAGAGCAGGGAGTTAAAGATTTGGGCGCGGCCCTGGTTTTCGCTCAAATGTTTGAGCGGGATGTAGTTTTCACCGTTGGCCTGATTCAGCAAAATGGCATGGCGATGCGAGAAAGTACCGCGGCCTATGTCCTGGCCGGTCAATCGCATGTCATATTTTTCCAGTAGCAGCGACGCATAAGCCAAATTTTCCGCGAAACCCCAATCCATCGGGATTTCGCCGGCCGCCATTTTATTGCGGTCATCCATGACTTTGGCGACTCTGGGGTGCAACTCAAAACCCTCCGGCAAGCTTTGCAAGCGTTGGTTGCAGAATTGGAGATACTCCAAGCTTATCGAGGTATCAGCTGGCGTGTCCCAATGTTTGTTTTGATAGGGCACCCAGCGCGCTGAGTATGAGTAAACATTGTTTTCGATAATCGGCCGTGATACCGGTTGCCCCTCGTTGAGCAGTTGTTGGTAATCCTGCTCCATTTTCTGCACCATGTCTTCGGTGACGACACCTTCCGCCATTAATTTTTGAGCATAGATTTGCGGCGGCGTTTGGTGGTCGCGGATGGATTTGTACATCATCGGCTGGGTAGCCGCCGGTTCGTCGGCTTCGTTGTGGCCGTGGCGGCGATAGCAAATCAAGTCGATAACCACATCTTTATGAAAGGTATTGCGGTAATCCAATGCCAATTGCGTGATGAAAATCACCGCTTCCGGATCGTCGCCGTTGACGTGAAATACCGGCGCCTGAATCATGTTGGCAACGTCGGTGCAATACAGGGTGGAGCGCGCGTCGAACGGGTTGCTGGTGGTAAAGCCGATTTGGTTATTAATGACGATATGTACCGTTCCGCCCGTTGAAAACGCCCGCGTTTCCGACATATTCAAGGTTTCCATCACAATACCCTGGCCGGCAAACGCGGCGTCGCCGTGAATTAATATCGGCAAAATTGCGTCAAAACCATCCGGGCCATGGCGATCTTGGCGGGCTTTTACTGAACCTTCCACCACCGGATTGATGATTTCCAAATGCGAGGGGTTGAAGGCCAGCGTCAAATGAATCGGGCCACCCGGTGTGGCGATATTGGACGAAAAGCCTTGGTGGTATTTGACGTCGCCGGTCAATACGCCGGGCGAGGACGTGTGAGTGCCCTCGAATTCGCCGAACAATACCGCCGGGCTTTTACCCAATATATTAATGAGTACGTTCAACCGGCCGCGGTGGGCCATGCCGATGACGATTTCCTTGCCTTTGTGTTCGCCGGCGCGTTGGATTAATTCGTCCAGTATCGGAATCAAAGACTCACCACCTTCCAGCGAAAAGCGTTTTTGGCCGACATATTTGCGGTGCAGGAAGCGCTCCAAGCCTTCGGCCGCGATCAGCAACTTTAAAAGCCATTGGCGTTTTTCCGGGTGGCTGCTGAAATCCGGTTTTGCGCCTTCCAGTTTATCCTTGATCCAACGCTTCTTCTCGTCATCGACGATGTGCATGTATTCGCTGCCGATGCTGCCGCAGTAAATCTCGTTAAGCGTTTGAATAATGGCTTTTAAGGGCAAGCGATCAACGCCGCACAAACCGCCGGTGTCGAACAGTGTGCTCATGTCCGCATCCGTCAAACCATAATATATGGGTTCTAAGTCGGCTGGAATGCTTTGCGATTGGCCAAGCGGGTTGTTAGAGGCTATCTGATGGCCTTTGACCCGGTAATGATTGATCAAACGGGCTACCGCCGATTGCTTCTTGACGCTTTGCTCGGTAAAACCCTGCATTCTGGCCAGTCTGCCTGGTTCCGCAATCGCCAACTTTTCAAAGCGTTCCACAATTACACTGTGCGGCGTATCCTCGGTGGCACCACTGCGAATGTGGTCGAAGCGCTGTCGCCAGCTCGGGCTGATGGATTCCGGATTGCTCAAGTACTGTTCGTACAAGTACTCGATGAAATGGGCGTTGCCTCCGTACAATGAGGAGGACTCTTCAAATTGTTTAAGCAGGCTACTCATGCAAACATCCAGGTTTTCGGCAAGTTCAGCCGATTATGTTAGAACTAAAATGTTATATTACCAAGGACAATGTGTTGTAACGGGCTAGTGCATCAAGTGATTCCAGTTTCATTTGGTTGATTCAATATCGGGAAAAAACATGGCTGATAATAAAGTAGTTATCAAAATTAATTATGATAGGAAACACCCAAGCATAAACGCGGAGCCGCAAACGGTAACGGTTTGGCATATTCGCAGGATACTGGTTGCGGTTCTGGTGTTAGTTTTGATGCTAATAGTATTATTTTCATGGTTTGGTGGCGGCGATGAAGATACCGATACTCAGATCGATACCACGGAAAAAGTTCAAAAATTAAATACACCGGATGTTGAAATGGTTGAACGGCAGGAGCCTGCGCTATTGGAAAAGCCAGTGCCGGCGATAGTGCGGCAGGCATCAGCTAACTCAGAAAGTGTTAAAAAAATAGACAGTGTTAAAAAGCCGGCGGCGATTATATTGGACCGCAAGGTTATCAGAGCCTCTTTAAATACCGAGCCGAAGGATGATGAGCCCGGCGAACCGATTAAGTCGCCGCTGAGAGTTATTCCTAACCAATCACGGGAAGTTTTTTATTTTAGTGAGATAAAAAACATGAAGGGTAGATCTTTGTTTCATCGATGGTCGCGTAACGGTCAAATCGTGCATCAAAAACAATTGGATATGAAAGATAAAATAACCAAGGTATGGTCTAGTAAAATCTTGTCTGCCAAAGATAAAGGCGAATGGCAAGTACAGTTGACGGATAAGAAAGGTAAGGTATATTCCGAGGTCAATTTTTCAGTTAACCCTGAATAATAGTTTTATTTATAAACGCCGGGTGATAGAATTGCTTGCGTTTTTTGATTAACGAGGAAAATATGACTGACTTTAATAAACTATCCGAAGCCGAATTACAGGCTGTTATTGATAATGCCGAAAAAGCATTAAAAGAAAGACAATCCAGTAAACGTAAGGAAGTTATTGCGCAAATTAAGGAATTAGCGGCTTCTATCGGTGTAACGGTCGATATTCAAGACGGCGAAAAAAAATCCGAAAGAAAAACCGGCAAAGTTGCGGCTAGATACCGTAGTCCTAACGATGCGTCCTTAACTTGGTCTGGCCGTGGATTGGCGCCGAAATGGATGCAGGAACTACTGGCCTCAGGTCGCAATAAAGCCGAGTTCGAAATTAAATAATCTTCGGATTCAAACCGTAGTCTGGTTTATCCAGTCTTTTAAACGGTTTGCTACCCAGGCTCCATCGTCCAAACATAGATCATGGCCCGCCCACGGGTGCTTGAAGATGTCGATTTGCCATTTATTATGAATGGCGTCGGAACAAGCCGGTGCGACTAATCGGTCGCCCCGGCCGTTCAATATCAGCAACGGTGTCTCGGGTTTTTTCTGACTAGGCCGATAGCGTGCCGCTGCTTTTAGCTGTCTGATTCCATTAGCAAGGCTGATAGGCCGAACTTGCTGTATGGCGGTCCAGGCCTTGGCCGTTTCCGCGTAGAGATTTTGCCGGTTACTAACCAGCTGAAGGATTGCCAGTTCTCTGTGATACAAATCCCTTTCCAGTAATAACTGAAAAAACTGCGGATAACTCTGCCAACGCATGCGCCGATAAAACGGGCTTAAGCCTGCAAAGCTGGTATTGACCAGGGCGGCAGCGGCGATGTCGTGCGGATAGCGCTGTAACCACTCCCAGGCTACCATGCCGCCGAGCGATAGTGCGAGTAACGTTACCGGCTTTGCCAGCAAGCCATAGTCTAAAGCCTGGCCGCGGACTTGTGCCGTTATCGCTTCGATGCTGTCCGGGCTAGGTTCTTGGTAATACCGGCCGGTGCCTGGCAAATCGATAGTACTGACGGTTGATCGCGGAAAAGCCTGTTGCAACAAATCCGGAAAATTTCCCCAATGTGCAGCCTCTCGGCACAGCCCACGCAGTAATAACCAATGTTGCCCGGCTGCTTCAGGCATACCAGAAATCCATCGCTTGTTGCCGATTATGTTCTTGCTGTTGGCTGGTCAATGTCGCCCATTTTTGCGGATAGAGCAGGCTGCGATACAGGAAATCGAATAAGGTCAGATGCCGACGCATGATGCGCTGTTGGCGATGCGGTAACAAGGGGTGAAACAAGCCGTGACGTTGAAACAAATGCGTCGGGCTTTTACGCAGCCACAGCCAAGAGCCCATCTCCAGCGTCAACGGCAGAAACACGCGCTGTCTACCGTGCCGGTCGATAAAGTCGTCATATAGATAATCCCATAAATCGCCGCTGATGACGTATTCCTGGCTCATAGGCTCTATTTTATAAAAATGATGCGGGTAGCAGCGATCAAACAGTTGTTTTAAGCCGTATGCTTCGGCGATGCCTGGAAACGGCGTCTGGCAGGACGCATAGGGAAACCATAACCTATCGTGTATCCCAAACCCCGAATGCAGATCGATAGCAATCGATAACGGTGCATTGAACAGATGTTTATGCACCACCCGGCATAGGGCTTGGGCTTCCTTTTCCATTTTCGATTCATCGCCGCGATACCAGGGCAGTTTGGCGCTGAAACGCTGGCCGCTGTATAGCCGGGTATTGCCGATACTTTCGATGGGCGAATTGCGCATCAAATCCACGCCATAGCCGTTGCAGCGCGTGCCTCGATAGACGCCTACCGGGTTGACGATGGGCACAAATACCAGTCGCGAATGCTGCAAACGAGCGTTAAATTCTTGATCCCAATCCAATAATTGCAGGATGGTTTGTAAGTAAGCCAGTATGACTTCCGAGCCGATTTTCTCCAGGCCATGCACGCCGCCGAAAAAAGCCAATACTGGGACGTCCGGGCTGTTTGAACCCAGGCTGAGGCAATGGATGGGAAATTGCGTGTCTTTGTAGCTTATTTGCTCGACGATCTCGCAATGGGCGCGGTCGCCGAATTGCCGGATCAGTGCTTCCAGCTGATCCAACTCCGGGAATGAACGATTTTCCATGAATTCGCGCCAATCTACCCCGCCAGTGATTTTTCGATGTAGCGCTGTCTTTTTTTGGGTGCGATTTTATCGACCTCCACCATGATCAGGCCGTCGATACAATTGTTAAAGTCCGGGTCGATATTGAAGGCGACGAAATGGCAGCCTTTATCCACGCATAATTCCACGTATTGTTTATAAAGCGTAGGCACCTTGACGCCCAGTTTTTTCAGTTCGCTATTCAGTATTTTGAAACTGGTGGAGTAGTCGGCGCTGAATTCGGTGGCGGCAAATGCCTTGCCTTGTTGCGAAATCACGAACGGTGTTCTGGCTTTGGTGTGCTGTAAATCGGAGGCAAACTGCTGTTGGTAAAAACCGATAATCAGTTCTTTGGCGGCCTGCGGATAGGCATTGCTGATACTAACGGGGCCGAATAGGTATTTGATGTCCGGGCGTTCGCGCAAATACGCGCCTATACCGTACCAAAGGTAATCCAGGCTGTGCTGTCCCCAATAACGCGGTTGGACAAAGCTGCGGCCCAATTCAATGCTGTAGGGCAGATAAGTTTCAAATTCGCTACGCAAATCGAACAGCGTTTGCGTATAAAAGCCGTCCACGCCGTGGCTGGCCATAATAGCCGAGCCTTCGCCGACTCGGTAGGCGCCGACGATTTCCAGATCGTTGTCGTCCCACAGCACGATATGGCTGTAGTAAATATCGAATTTGTCCAGATCCAAAGCCAGGCCCGTGCCTTCCTCGACCGTTCTGAAGGTCAGCTCGCGCAAGCGGGCGATCTCCCG
Source organism: Methylomonas defluvii (assembly GCF_033949435.1). Lineage (NCBI taxonomy): Bacteria > Pseudomonadati > Pseudomonadota > Gammaproteobacteria > Methylococcales > Methylococcaceae > Methylomonas > Methylomonas defluvii. The sequence continues at coordinate 29,803 of NZ_JAXARY010000018.1, forward strand.
CATCACCGGGCAATCGTCTTGAAACTGGTATAAAAAGATCTTTTTGCCGTCGCGAGTTTCGCCAAGCAGACGCGATTGGTACAAGGCCTTCTTCACCGCTTTGGTGTCAGAAGGATGCACTACGGTGGCGACGGTCTCAAATAGCGCCGGTTTGTTTTTCTTGCCCAGGTTTTGTACGTGCTTACGAAAGCGCTGACTCAGCTGTTTGTTGCTTTCCTCGCTATCGGCAATAACTTGGTAAGGTACCGGAGCGCCGACCATGAATTTAATTTCCTGGCCCTTTTTGTTGAACATCTCCTTGACTAGCAGCATCGTGCCCAGCGGTTTGTATAGCGTCGAGGCGCTATAAAACAAGGCGGAGTTTTTGGCTTTGATAAAGATCGGCAGGATAGGGCACTGCGCCCTGCGGGCCAGCTTGATAAAACCGGATTGCCAGGCACCGTCGCGAATGCCTTTAGGGGTGATGCGCGACACTTCGCCGGCCGGAAAGAAAATGATCGCTTCTTCATGCTCCAGTGCATCCAGCATGACTTTATAAACGTCTTTCAGTTTTTTCTTGTCGGATAACACATCGACCGGTAAGAAGATCGATTGCAAGGGCTCCATGTGCGATAAAACCCGGTTGGCGACGATGCGCACGTCGGGTCGTACTGATCGAATCAGTTTCACCAGGGCTAAGCCATCCAATGTGCCGATCGGGTGATTGGCGACGATCAGCAAGCGACCTTCGGAGGGGATATTGTTGTAACAATCGTTGCTGACTTGATAATTGAACTTGAAATAATTCAATAATTTGTCGAGGAAGGCGAAGCCGCGTAGATGTTGGTTTTTACGGATAACGTCGTTGAAATCGTCTTCGTGGATCAGTTTTTTTAAAGCTTGTACGACCAGCTTATTGTCTTTGCCAAATTTAAAGTCGGGATAGGTTTCTTGCAGAATGCGTTCAGCATCGATCATCGCTCAGTGTCCTGGAAAAAGGAGTATGGCGGGATTCTAGTGAGCGAATATGTCAGAAATATGTCAGTCCGCAGACTGAAGAAGAATGACAGGCAATGGTGGATTATGAGTGATGAAGTAATCTTGGCAGGCTGTAAAAACCCCTTCCCGAGCGAGAGAGGGGCTTTCGATGGCGACAATCAGTGAACTTTTTGAGCGGGTTTCTCCGGTGTCAATACGGTGTTTTGCGGCGGCTGACTGTTGTCCAGATCCGGATAATCCTTGGTGTAATGCAAGCCCCGGCTTTCCTTGCGCTGCTGCGCGCAGCGGATGATCAGCTCGGCCACGATGACCAAATTGCGCAGCTCCAACAGGTCGCTGGTAATGCGGAACTGGCCGTAGTACTCGGCAATTTCTTCCTTCAACAAGACTAGCCGGTTCATCGCCCGTTCCAAACGTTTGTTGGTGCGGACGATGCCTACGTAATCCCACATGAAACGGCGCAATTCGTCCCAATTGTGCGCGATCACCACTTCCTCATCAGAGTCGCCGACTTTGGATTCGTCCCAATCCGGTAGTGGCAGCTGTTCCGGCAATTGCGCGAATCTGCGGCGAATGTCCTGATTGGCTTGTTCCGCGAACACTAAACACTCCAGCAGCGAATTGCTGGCCATGCGGTTAGCCCCGTGCAATCCGGTGCAGGCAACTTCGCCGATGGCGTACAAGCCGGGGATGTCGGTGCGGGCGTTGGCATCGGTCAATACGCCGCCGCAAGTGTAATGCGCGGCCGGAACCACGGGAATCGGTTGCTGGCTGATATCGATATCCAGTTCCAAGCATTGCGTATAAATAGTGGGGAAGTGTTTTTGGATGAACTCCCGCGATTTGTGGCTGATGTCCAAATACACGCATTCGATACCGTGTTTCTTGATTTCGCTATCGATGGCGCGGGCCACAATGTCGCGCGGCGCCAATTCCATGCGCTCGTCGTAACGGCGCATGAAACGCTCGCCGTCGGGCAGGATCAAATGTGCGCCTTCGCCGCGCACCGCTTCGCTGATTAAAAACGAACGCGCAGTGGGGTGGTACAGGCAGGTAGGATGAAATTGCATGAATTCCATATTGCTGATCCGGCAGCCGGCCCGCCAGGCCAACGCAATCCCGTCGCCGCTGGAAATGTGTGGATTCGTTGAATACAGATAAACCTTGTTGGCACCGCCGGTCGCCAGCACGACTACTTTCGCGGCTATCGATTTGATGCTGCCGGATTTACTGTCCAATACATAGGCGCCGCATATGCGTTGTTCGCTTGCCCCCAACTTGGTAGCGGTGATCAGTTCGACGACATTGTGGTATTCCAGGAGGGTGATATTCGGGTGCGCCTGGGCGCGCTCGATCAACGACAGCGAGACCGCTTTGCCGGTGGCGTCGTCAGTATGCACAATTCGCCGATGCGAATGGCCGCCTTCACGGTTTAAATGCAATTGTTTGGCTCCGTCGGCGTTACGCTCTTCGGTAAAGTTCACACCTTGTTGACGCAGCCATTCGATGCTTTGCCGGCCCTGAGCGACGGTGAGTCTGACGATCTCCGGATCGCATAAGCCGGCGCCGGCGATCAAGGTGTCTTCGATATGCGATTCTATCGAATCGTATTCTTCGTCAAATACCGCAGAGATGCCGCCTTGGGCGTAATAAGTGCTGCATTCGGTCAATGCGAATTTGGCGAGCACTGCCACCTTATAGGTGTCGGCAAGATGAAGCGCAAGACTCAGCCCGGCGCCGCCACTGCCGGCGATAAGGATGTCGTAATGGGAATCAGCGGTATGGTTGGGTTGGTTTGCTGTCAGTGTGGTCAACTTTGCGGCCGGATGAATAGTTTTAGCGTTTTTGAATAATATCTGGTTTTAATCCTGCGGTAATTTTTTTTGTGTTGCCAGAACTAATGAGGTTTAATTCTGTCCACTTCAATACCAAAATAGCGCAGTGAACGAACAAGAAACGAATACCGAAGATCTGGATCAAGAGCTGGTACGCCGTGTGCAGCAAGGCGATAAATCCGCCTTCGATCTTTTGGTGATCAAATACCAGCACAAGATCGTCCACTTGGTGAACCGGTACGTCAAGGATCCGAGCGAAGCTCAAGATGTGGCGCAGGATACCTTTATCAAGGCTTACCGGGCTTTGGGAGATTTTCGCGGTGACAGCGCCTTTTACACTTGGTTGTATCGTATAGCGATTAACACCGCCAAAAACTATTTGTTGTCGCGTTCGCGCCGTCATTTTGATTACGAGATCGATGTTCAAGATGCCGAACAAGTAGAAAACGCGCCACAACTAAAAGATATAGAAACGCCGGAAAATTTGTTGATGAACGAACAAATTGTGGCGGTCATTAAATCAGCTATCGAGAGGTTACCAGAAGAGATGCGGATTGCAATTACGCTCAGGGAGTTTGAAGGGATGAGTTACGAAGAAATTGCGGAAGCAATGGATTGCCCCATCGGGACGGTACGCTCGCGGATTTTTAGGGCTCGCGAAGCCATAGACCAAAAATTAAACCCATTGCTCGACTAAAGGTGTATCGATGCAAGAACAACTTAACGAAAAACTTTCTCAACTGATAGACGACGAACTGGATAGCCAACAGGCGCTGTCGCTATTGCAGACTTTGCAGAACGACGGCTTGCTGAAAGACAAGTTGCGCCGCTATCAAATTGCCAGTCAAGTCATGAAGACTGGTGAATATTCTCACGTTACCAGCGATTTTGTAGACAAGATTCACGAACAGATTAGGCAGGAACCTACCTACTTTTTGCCCCAAAAAAAGTCGGCGGTAAATTGGCAAAAAGCGGCGTTGGCGATTGCCGCGTCGGTGGCACTGGCCGTCGTGTGGGTCAGCAGTAAAGTGGATAAACAAATGCACAACCCGCTCGGTTCGGTCGAGATGGTGGCTCAGGGTAAAGACGTATCAGCCGAGGATATGCATGCTCGATTCAAGGATTATCTGGAAGCCCATGACAACGCGATGTATGTCAATAGCGTGCAAGCGGGACAACCCTACGCACGGGTGGTGGGCTATCGGCAGGAATAAGCGCGTGAGAGTTTTAAAAGCTTTTTTGCTGTGCGTTGTTTGTCAAAGCGCTTTTGCCGATAAGGATCAAGTGACGGCCCGACAATGGCTGGATAATATGAACCGGGCGATGAAAACCCTCAACTACCGGGGTACCGTGATCTTCATGAAAAACGGTCAGCTCGATACGATGAAATATCAGCATAGTGTTGAAAACGGCGTCGAACAGGAGCGTTTGGCGTCTTTGAATTCGCCGATGCGGGAAGTAATGCGTAAATCCAACGAAGTGACCTGCACGTTCAAGGAAACCAGTCAAAAAGTGGTGAATCATCATCCGTTGGATAGTTCGTTTATCGTCAATTTGCCGCAGAACACCGCTAACCTGGAAAAAAATTATCAATTAGTTTTGTCGGGTCAGGAATCCATCGCGATGTTGCCTACGCAAATCGTCAGTGTCGAGCCTACCGATGCGCTGCGCTACCCGAGAAAAATCTGGGTGGATACCCAGCATTTTTTGCCGCTGAAAGTCGAAGTGTACAATTTGGACGGTAGTATCCTGGAGCAAGTAGTGTTCACCGATTTAATGACCGATTCCTTAGCCGAGCCCCACGTCGGCAATGTCGACGACAACAGCTTTCATGTCAAACATATCCACTCCGCTCAAGCCGAACCGTTTGAAAACGCTACATTCGTATTGAAGAATTGGCCGTCTGGGTTTGAGCCGGTATTTTTTATTCGCAATTCCATCCAGCAATCCCAGAAAGCCGTAGATCACTTATTGATTAGCGACGGTTTCTCTACCGTGTCGGTGTATCTGGAAGCCAAAGAATCGCAAGGTATGAATGGTTTGCATAGCCTGGGTTCTGTCAATTCGTTCAGTAAGGTGATTGGCGATACCCAATTCACCGTATTGGGTGAAGTACCCGCCAAAACAGTCGAGCTAATTGCTGACGGCATAGCGCTACGTTAGCGTGTCATTTTTGTAACAAATCAAATGTATGAGTGGAGATTACATGCTTAATAAGCTGTTTTATGGAGTTTTGATATTTTTAACGGCGATTGATGCAAGCTATGCGCAATTGCCCGATTTTACCGAAATGGTTAAAACCAATGGGGATGCGGTGGTCAACATCAGCACGACCCAAAAGGCTGCAGATTCGCAAGCGGGCGTCGATCAACAGCAAATGCCTGAGGATATGCCGCCGGAAATGGAAGAGTTTTTTCGGCGGTTTTTCCAGGGCCCTGGGCGTGGAGGTAATTCACCACGAGAAACCAACTCCTTGGGCTCAGGGTTTGTGATTTCCAAAGACGGATACGTCTTGACTAACCACCATGTGGTCAACAATGCGTCCGAGATTGTCGTCAAATTGAAAGACCGCCGGGAATTGATCGCCAAATTGATCGGCTCCGACGAAAGCACCGACGTGGCCCTATTAAAAGTAGAAGCTAAGGACCTGCCGGTAGTGGAAGTCGGTTCGCCGGAGCAATTGCAAGTGGGCGAGTGGGTGCTGGCTATCGGTACGCCGTTCGGTTTCGATCAATCGGTCACCGCCGGTATCGTCAGTGCTAAAGGGCGCAGTCTGCCGGACGGTAACTATGTGCCGTTCATCCAAACCGACGTGGCCATCAATCCGGGCAATTCAGGCGGCCCCTTATTCAATATGCAAGGCAAGGTGGTCGGAATTAACTCGCAAATCTACAGCCGTTCCGGCGGCTATATGGGCTTATCGTTTGCCATACCTATCGATGTGGCGATGAACGTAGTCGACCAAATTAAAAGTAAAGGTAAAGTCTCGCGGGGCTGGTTGGGTGTACAAATTCAGGACGTAACCCGGCAGTTGGCGGAGTCGTTTGGTATGGACCGGCCGCACGGCGCCTTGGTTTCTAAAGTGATACCAGGCGGACCGGCCGAAAAAGCCGGGATTCAAATTGGCGACATTATTGTTGAGTTTAACGGCCAAGTCATCGAAACCTCCGGTGAATTGCCGCCTAGAGTGGGTATGACGCCTATCGACGAAAAAGCCAAGGTTAAAATTATTCGCCAGGGTGATAAGCAGGATCTTAGCGTGAAAATTGGCTTGTTGCCTGCGCAACCGTCCTCTTTGGCAAACGCGCCCGCCGCTGCGCCTGAAGTCGCTGTAAATCGGCTGGGGTTGGCCGTTGCCGATTTAACCACCGAGCAACGCCAGCAATCGCAGGTTGAGAAAAACGGCGTAATAGTACAAAAAGTTAACAAAGGCATAGCAATGGACGCCGGCATTCAGCCAGGCGATATTATTTTGCGCATTCAAAATAATGTGGTGCGTGATGCCGCCGAGTTTAACTCTATCGTCGCGAAATTACCGGTTGAAAAATCGATAGCACTTTTGGTACAACGTAATGGCAGCCCGGTGTTTTTAGCGTTTAAAATCGAGAAATAATAGGGGTAACTCAATGCCTATCGCCAGCGATGTAATGCAATTGATCGGCAATACGCCGGTAGTGAAATTACATAAAGTCGTGTTGGAAAACTCCGCGACTGTGCTGGCAAAGGTGGCATCGCAAAACCCCAGCGGCTCGGTTATGGACTGAATCGGTCTGGCTATAATTCAAGTCGCGGAGAAAGCGGGGCGCTTGCTAAATAGGGCGCTTTTGTCAAGGTCCAGCAAATCGTCAGGCAGTCCTGGGCGCTATGTCCAGGGTTGCCGATATGATCAAAAACCGTAAGCTTCGGATTTTGATTTGGCGGTGGAGCTAGTCGAAACTTCGGTCATCTCGGGCGGTGCGCGCACCGCATTGATGGGCGTGGAGAAAACCGTGGTGGCCATTGTTCATGACACCGGCGAGCGCTTTTAAGTATGAGATGACGCCGTTTTATCCCGCATTCTGCTGGAGCAAAAAAATAATAATGACAAATCCCAGCATCAAAATCCGTTCTACCGGACTCGGTTATTTTATTAACCGCATTCAGACCCTGTTCGTCAGCATGTTGCGTATCTGGACGATACCCATCGTCCTAATGCTCAGCCTGTCCTCCGGCTTTACGACCTATTACGGTTTATCGCATTTCATCACGCCCTGGATTGCGTTGGTGATTACCGTCGCCATTCAATCCATCATCGTTATCTGTTCTTTGGAAATGGCCGGCATTCATTGGAAGGCCAACAGGATGCGCTACTTTACCGTGGTGGCGTCTTTGGCGGTGGCAATTGCGGCTTCAGTGACTTTTTCCTATTTCAAATTTTACGAAATATCCGAGCAGGAAACGCTGCATATTAATAGGCTGAACGAGTTAAGACAGCAGACCAAAAATTATCTGGACAGTATTCTGCAAGTTAAAAGCCAGATGCTGCACCAACAAAAACAGGATCTGGAAAAAGCTTCGCTGGATGCCCGCCAAGCCTATTTCGGCACGCATAATGAAATCGGCCCCGGCTATAAAAATCAGGTAGGCGAGGGACCGTTCTGGCGCCATTACAACCAAATTTACCAAGAAAAGAAGCAGGCCTTGCAACAGCAGGAACAAGCTTTTCAGACCTTGGACAGTAATATCCGACTGTTGCAAAGCAACCTGAACCAATTGGATGTGACTAACGACAAGGAAGCCACCTATACACAATTCTTAAAAAATTATCAGGATATACAGCTTGGGGTGAACCAACTTGCCAGCAGCATGGGTATGTCTTTACCCGATGCACCCTTGCTGATGACCTATAAACAGTTTGTTGAGGAAGTTAAACCCTCGTTTGCGATGTGGCGCGGGTTTTCCTGGTTTGCATTTGCCTGCGCGGCGATGGTGGATTTTTTCACCGTGTTACTGTCTTATCGCTTGGAATTTACAGCACCGGGACCGTTGACGATCCAGGAAGAAGAACTGGTGTTTGAATGCCTGCGACAATTCACCGAGTTTCGGATCAACGAGAACGATGAACTGGAAATGGTCATCGAAAAATCCGACTTGGAAAAAGCCCGCCGTTACTCGGATTGGTCGCGAATGTTCGTGGTCGGCTTGCTGCTCAGCCGCGGTTTCTTGCGTAAAGTAGACGATAGAACCGTGGAGTTTGCGCCGAATCTTTACCCGCTGATTGCCGAAAAAATGTCCGACAAAATCGCCGCGCTTAAACAAAAAGCTGCCGCCGCGTCTAGCGTTGTTAGCCATGAATAGCCCCGGCACCGAATTAGAAGTCTGGCTGGCCGGCGGCGATTTATTCGAAGAGTCGCTGGCCGATTCAGCGGAGCAATGGATCGCTGGTTTTGACGCCGACCGGCAAGTGGTGCAGTTAAAACTTGGGCCGTATAAAAAACTCTTCTTACGGCCGAAAAAATTCGTCAAACGCTTTTATCACCATATTCACCCACTGACGATAGAAAGCTGGCAATACCGGCGGCAGTTGAGTATGTTCGACGATTTTTGCACCGTGGATTTGGCGCTGGATTTACGCTTTCAGGCCACCCTGGCTTATGTGCTGAAAAACAGCGAAATGCTGCCCACAATTAACCAACACATCAAGCAGTTGTATACCGATATTATCGATGATGTGATCAATCTTGAGTTGCAAACGCTGGCTGATGGCAACTGGATTCAAACCGGTCTAATTGACACCGAGAAACGCATTGCGCTGGCTATTAACCAAGTGTTAATGCAACAGCATATTCAATCGCAAGCCCTATGTAGCCTTACCGCCAGCTTTAACGAATTTCCGAATGTGCAGTTGGGGCGAGACAGCGTTTATCTGAACGTGTTGAAAAAGACTTTTGAATTGAATGAGGAGCGCACCCGCGAACTCTCCCGGCAGCAGCGGTTGCAGGAGGAAGAGGAAATACACGAAAAACGCCTGCAACTGGAACATTTGCGCCGTATTTCCGAGCTGGAATTACTGATGCAGGCTCAGGAAGCGGAAAAACAGCGACGCTTGCTGGAAGACAAACAAGAGCAGCTTAGACAGCAACTGGAACTTGAGAAGCGTTTGTATGCCGAACAGCTACGCCACGAAAACGAGTTAAAGGCGATGCGTCTGGAAGCGGAGTTGCTGGCCCAGGAAACCCAGCAGGCCAGGCAAAGGCTTGCGGAAAGTCAGCAGCTCTCGGAACAATTGACCCACCAGGCGGAATTGCACGATAAAAAGGTACTTGCCGATATTCGCTTGCAGCAACGCACGCAAAGCTTATGGCAAGAGAATGCTTCAACGAACGAAACAGGGAGTGACCATGCACAGCAATAAATTCATAGGTTTAAGTTATCGGCTGTTGATTTTGTTAATGACCGCATTATTGGCGGCTTGTAGCACCACACCGCGTCCGCTGCAATTCCGCACGGAAATCGATTCGCTAGTCGCCGTTAGCGCTCCGCAAAGCAATATGCGATTCGTGGTATTGCCGGGCAATGCCGGTGCAAACGAACAGGATTTGCAGTTTATCGAGTTTAAAACCTATATCGAAAAAGTCCTGGCTAACCGCGGCTACAGCAAGGCCAACAGTCTGCAGGACAGCAACTTGGTGATGTTCTTGAGTTACGGGGTCGGTGCGCCGGAAGTCCACCAGTATAGCTACGAAGTACCATTGTGGAACGACATGGGTTATTACTATCCGTACCGCATGTCCCGATTTTACAATGGCTATTATCCCGGTTTTGGTTGGGGTTACGGCGGCTATTCGCAACGCACCGAATCCTACACGACTTTCCGGCGCTATCTGGTGTTGGAAGCCTGCGATAAAGAAGCCTATTTGCAACAGCAGCAACGCAAACAGTTATGGAAAACCAGCGTGCAAAGTAACGGTTCCAGTAACGACTTACGTCTGGTGTTCCCGTATATGGCAGCAGCAATGCAGCCCTATCTAGGCACTAACACCGGGCATATGATCACTGTGGATATAGACGAAACCAATACCTTGGTACGTAGTCTGCTGGGTCCATATCAACCCAGCACACCGCATCCGCGATAAAGATGGGATTGGGTTATCCGCCTGCTGCTGAACTGCATTGTAGGCAACATATTGACAACGCTTGGTGGCGGATACAGACTGAGGGTACACCGAGCCAAGCTGGGGGACGAATTTGATCTCCAGTATCCGGTTGGCCGAGCCGAAAGTTTAGGGATGAAAGTAAACAATAATAATCAGGAGAGCTGCATGAAAACAATCGTTTTGGGATTTGTCTTGGCTTTCAATAGCCTGACTGCACACGCTGCAAAATACGGTCTGGAGCCGGGCGATGCGGTACTGACCAACTGCCACGAAATTTATACCCGCGGGGTGGTTAAAGCCAAAGTCGATGACGGCTATACCGTGCACTTTCCCAAGAACGCCGGGCCTATCCAGTGTCCGCCGTTTCGTTGGCATGCAGAGTTCGTGTTGCCGTTTCAATCGGTTTCGGAGTATAGCCTGAAGTTTTTGGGTGGCTTAAAACGCGACATCCTGTTTCAAGTAGGCGAACCGGTGACTTTTCGGGTCGATACCGACAGGCGCGTCGTCAAAACCAAAGCCAGCATTGATATTGACGCACAGATTACCGACATCAGCAGCAACGGCGCGATAGCCGTGAAGTTAATCAGCACTGACCCGGAAGCGGCGGCGACATTTTGGCAATGGATAGGCGGCAATTATGTCGATTTGCGGCATAAATATTTGGAACTGGAACGGGATAAAAGATCTCGCTAAGCTAAACACCTTTAGGTAATTGCCAACGCAAGCATCGGCACTCTTAGCTATCTTCTAATGGATAATCGTCCGGATGCAGAAGAAGGGAAACACATGGCTCAATTGCTAAGGGGGTATGAGGAGAATGACTTGTTATTCAGTTCCCAAGCTTTTGATTGGCATGGCGTCCAACTGGATTTGACTCCTGGTTTGCTTATTTTCCTTATTTCCCCTACGCTTCCGGTCAAACTCACTGAAGCAGCGTCTTCCGTATGAAGATGATCGCAAAACCGGGAGTGGTCTGGGGCGGCGTATGGGTAGAGACGGTATGAATTCGACATTTTTCCATCTGACAAAAGTTGATCGAACTGCCAATCCCTATGCAAGATGACCTCAACATCACCATGGATCAGCTTCGGGTCGGGTTGTATATCCACCTCGATCTCAAGTGGTTTGATCACCCATTCTCGTTCAGCCATTTCAAGATTAAAAACGAGGCGCAGATCAAGACCCTTCAGAGTCTTGGGTTGAAATCGATTCGTTACGATCCGGCCCTCAGCGATGTCAATCCGCTGCCTAAAAAAACACAGCAGGTAGAGCAACCTCAGGTTGCCGCCAAGCCGGATATTTCGCCGGCGTTGGCAGCCAAACTGGCGCTGGTCGAGCGGATACAGCAGCAGCGAGAGGTGGCGGCGCGGATTGAAAATGCCTTTATCGATACCGCTAAAACGATACACGGCATTGAGAAAAGCCTGTTTACCATGCCGGCGGAAACCGTGCGCAAGGCTGGGCAATTGGTGGACCAAATTGTCGACTCGCTGCTTTGCGCACCGGAACTTGCTATACATGTCATGATCGGCAAAGCGGGTGCGGAGGAAATGTATTACCACTCTTTGAACGTCACCATGCTGTCCCTGATGATGGCCCGCGACATCCAGCTGCCGCAAGAGCTGGTCGGCAGCCTGGGTATAGGCGCGCTGTTTCACGATATTGGTCATAAGGAAATTCCGACAAAAATTCTGATGAAAAAGGAGCCGCTTAATCAGGCTGAGCGGCATTTGTTTGAAATGCATTGCCAGTACGGCGCGGATATTGGCCAGCGGCTGGGATTAGCGCCGGCCGTGGTGACCATCATCCGCGAACACCACGAATGGTTCGATGGGACTGGCTACCCTAATAAACTAAAGGGTGAGGCTATCGGTTTGCTTTCCCGGATTGTTGTCATTGCCAACCACTACGATGAATTATGCAATCCGGTGAATATTAACGATGCGCTGACGCCCCACGAGGCGCTGTCGACCATGTTCGCCAAGTTGCGCAACAAATTCGATCAGAAACTGCTCCAGGTCTTCATCCGTTGTCTTGGCGTTTATCCGCCCGGCACCATCGTGCAGTTTTCCAATGGCGTGATCGGCATGGTCGTCACCGTTAATACCGCCAAGCCGATGAAACCGCTGGTGCTGATTTACGACGCGGATATTCCCAGGGATGAGGCGATTCTGGTGGACACGGCGTGCGAAGCGGATGCGAATATCGCAAAGGCGATCAGGCCGGCGCAGGTCCCGAGGGAAATATACAACTATCTCAGTCCGCGCAAACGGGTCAATTACTATTTCGATCCGAATACGCCTGGGCAGGAGCGAGCCGGATGATCAGCCTCGAACATCTGATGCTTGATTACAGCCGGTATATGATGTTGTTGGTTGAACCCGGTGAGTTGCGGATCATCGTTGCCAACAAGATTGTCGAGAAAATGCTGGGATATTCGGAAGCCGAATTGCTGGCCATGCCGATCACCAACATCGAAAGTTCATTGCAAGACGTGTTTTATTGGGAGGACGTCCGTAACGGCCAATACCAAGATATCGAGACCCAGGACGGACTTTACCAATGCGCCGACGGTTCGATGCTGACGGTGACCAAATCCGTCAAAGTCATTGATCACGAAGGAAGCCCTTTGATTCTGGTGCAGGCCAGGGATGTACAGAACGAGCACAAGGCCGAGGATGCCCTGGCTCAGATATTGTCTCAATTGCGGGCGACGTTGGAATCGACAGGCAATGGCATTCTAGTCATCGATTGGCATGGCAAGATCGCCAACATGAATCGCCAGTTCAGCAGCATGTGGGGCATTTCCGACGAGTTGCTGCTGGAGGGGGAGGAAGCGGATATTCTCGAGTTCATCGCCGGGTTGGTTGCCGAGCCGGAAATATTTCGTATGCGCCTACAGGAGCTCGTCGGCAACAGCGAAACCGAAGATATTTTGAGCCTCAATGATGGCCGGATTTTCGAATGCAGATCCCGGCCGCAATATCTAGGCGAGCACATCATCGGCCGCGTCTTCGGCTTTAACGATATTACCGAACGCAAACGGGCCGAGGAAGCATTGCGCGATTCCCGAGACGAGCTCGAAGAACAGGTGCGAAAGCGCACTGAATCCCTGCAAATGGCGAATACGCAATTGCTGGCCGAGAAGGCGCGTCAAGAGGAACTGATCAGGCAGCTTGAAGAAACCCAGATGCAACTGCTGCAATCCGAAAAAATGGCTTCGATTGGTCAGCTCGCGGCTGGTGTGGCTCACGAAATCAATAATCCCATTGGCTTCGTCAACTCCAATTTGAGCACCTTGCAAGAGTATGTCGATGGCATGCTGGCACTGCTGGCGGCTTACGAACGGATTGAAGGGTTGTTGGTAAATGAGGCGTTGCAAAATATCACGCATCTGAAGCAGGAAATCAATATCGGCTATCTGCGCGAAGATATTGGCGATCTTCTCGCGGAATCCCTCGACGGCCTGCAGCGAGTGCGGCGCATCGTTAAGGATCTGAAGGATTTCTCTCACGTCGGCGAACTGGAGCAGCAATCGGCGAATCTTGAGGCTGGTCTTGACAGTACGCTTAACGTGGTGTGGAACGAGATCAAGTACAAGGCCGACGTCGTCAAGGAATACGGCGGAATCCCCGAGATTAATTGCATCGCGTCCCAGCTCAACCAAGTGTTTATGAACCTTTTGATCAACGCCGTGCAAGCCATTGAGGATCACGGCCGAATTACGATTCGCACCGCGTATGACGAGCAAAATGTTTGGGTTGAGGTGGAGGACACCGGCAAGGGCATCAAGCCCGAACAGCTTGGAAAAATCTTCGATCCGTTTTTTACCACCAAATCGGTCGGCATGGGCACAGGCCTGGGCCTGTCTTTATCCTATGGGATCGTTAAAAAGCACAATGGGCGGATAGAGGTGAAGAGCGAACTGGGGAAGGGTACGTGCTTTCGCGTATGTTTGCCGCGGGCTGGCTGACAGGCGCTTCAGCATTTTGCCGTTATGAGGGCGTAAATATTTTTGCCAATTCCCCCCGATAAATAGCGGTGCCCATGCTACCAGACTGATTTAAGTGATAGATCAGAAGCAAGGCCGCTTTCAGAGCAATAACAGACCTTGGTGCTAAAGGTCGTGGAAGGTAGGTCTTTATCGCTTTCGTCTCAACTAGTCCTAACTAAAGCTAGAAGAATTCGGGTCAGCGTTACGGCAAAGCCATGATCATGCGTGAGCATATCGCATAATATTCGCCGCCTTCCCAGGCCAGGGTAACCAAGCTAAGCGCCTTGCTATCGGTATCATTCGTTGGATCGGAAATGAGCGATAGTTGTGTTTGCCAGTACCAATTGACCGACTCGACCGATTTGGTGCAATCGCCGAACGGCGATACCACATCACCGAATAAGGTTTCGGCTTTTGCCCGCAGCGATTTCAGCAATTCCGAGAGTTCTTCTCGCTTTAAATTACTTTTTAACACCATGCCGTCTCGGGTCATATCTTGAGCATCGGTAAAGGCATTCAGCCAAGTTTCCGCATCGGCTTTATTCGGTGCTTTAAACGATAAATAGTTGTCAGCATAGGTGGGGGCACAAAAGGCCAGCGTTGATCCCAATAGCAGTCTTTTCATAATGTCTCGTTAATAGCTTGATGATTTAGTTTGGGTTGCCGTTTGCATTTGGTTGAAAACCTCTAACAGCTGAGCAATCTCTTCTTCCGTTGACCGAGAGGCGATTTGTGGCTTGCCCCGGATTTTCGCTTCGGTCCAGTCGATAGCTTCGCCTGATCCCCAGGATAGCAGCGAGGCCAAGGTAAACACCAGCAAGCTGCGTGTCGTGCCACGGGGCAAATCTTGCTTATCCAGCAAAGTTTGGGCACGTTTGGCTACCCAGATGAATACGAGGGTGGTAATGATCAGGTTCCAGATTGATGGTAAGGTAAACAAATTCACTCCAACTTTTTAACTTGTGGCAAAACCAGCCTCTGCTCTATTTAGTCAGGGTTTAGGCTACTAGCGCTTATTACTACCGGAGGCTTGGTCGTAATGCTTTTGGGCAATATGATCGATAACGACCAAGTGATAACCTTACGCTACTCACATAACTTAAAGGTATCTGAAAAATGAAAAAACTGACTTCGGCTCTTATTCTGGCTGGCTCAATATCAGGCGCGCAAGCATCGACTTTACTTACCAGCACTTTTACTGCCGATAACGCCTTTGAAGCGTACGTCAGCTCCAGCGCAAACTCTATTAGTAGCGCTGCTATCCTAAGCGGCAACAATTGGGGCAGCACGTATTCTTCGGTAGACAGCTTAACTCTCACGTCTGTCTCCTATCTGATTTTAAAAGTCACCAATCAAGGTGGCCCGGGTGCAGCATTGGGTACTTTTACGCTGTCGAATAACGAATACTTATTCGGCAATGGCGCAAATACTATTTCAACTGGCGGTACCGGTTGGAGTATGTACGTAGATTCGCTGGCGAATCCGGCATCCCCGATTGTCGCAGAAGGTGCAAACGGAGTATCGCCCTGGGGCTACCACTCCGGTATCGATTCCAGCGCGCAATGGGTCTGGTACTATAACAGTATCAATACCAATGGCGCAGGAGCATGGGGCAGTGATAATAGTACCGTTTATTTGGTCACTTCAATTACGCCAGCCGCTGTACCAGTGCCTGGTGCGATCTGGTTTATGGGTACCGGATTACTGGGTTTCCTGGGCCTGAAACGTAAACAGGCTTAATCTTCTTTGTCCTTTGCGGCTCCCCAGTTTGAGGTGACCGCCAATTATCTAAATTGGCGGTCACCGATGGGATTACTTAGGTCACCCCTGCAAAGCCTTCAACAAGCCCTGCAATTTATCGTTAGCATCTCCGAATAGCATGCGGGTGTTGTCATGCACGAACAGGGGATTGCCGACGCCGGCGTAACCTGAAGCCATCGAACGTTTCAGGACGATAGTGGCAGCACTTTTCCAGCATTCCAGCACCGGCATGCCGGCTATCGGGCTGTTGGGGTCGTCCAAAGCAGAGGGGTTGACGATGTCGTTGGCGCCAATGACGATGGAGACATCCACATGTGGAAAGTCTTCGTTGATTTCATCCATTTCAAACACGATGTCATACGGCACTTTCGCTTCAGCCAACAAGACGTTCATATGCCCCGGCATACGGCCAGCCACTGGATGGATGGCAAACCGAACTTTTTTGCCGCGACCGGTCAGCAATTTGGTGATTTCGTTGACCGTGTGCTGTGCTTGCGCTACGGCCATGCCATAGCCGGGAATGATCACGATGTCTTTGGCATCCAGCAATAATTGGGCTGTTTCTTCCACTTCAATGGGTTGTACCTCACCGACCACTTCTGCCGCTTCACCACCCGCGCTACCGAACCCGCCGGCAATCACGCTGAGAAAGTGTCGATTCATCGCCCGGCACATGATGTAACTCAAAATCGCACCGCTGGAGCCGACCAAGGCGCCGGTGACGATCAGTAAGTCATTGCTGAGCATGAAGCCGGTAGCCGCTGCCGCCCAACCGGAATAGCTGTTCAGCATCGATACCACCACCGGCATGTCGGCGCCGCCGATGGCCATCACCATGTGTACCCCAAATACCAAAGCAATCACCGTCATAATCGCCAGCGGCAGCATGCCGCCACCGCTTTCTGCCGCGCTCAGAAAGCTGCCGCCCAAAATCACGGTAACGACCAGCATGGCCAGGTTTAGCCAATGCCGTGCTGGCAACAACACCGGCTTGCCGCTGATGCGACCGCAGAGCTTGCCGAAGGCGATCACCGAGCCGGAAAAGGTCACCGCACCGATAAATATACCGATGTAGGTTTCCACTTCGTGGATGGTTTTTTCGGCGCCGACCAAACTGTTGGAGTGATCCATGGCGTTGGCGTAACCGACCAATACCGCCGCCATCCCGACCAAGCTGTGCATCAATGCCACCAGCTCCGGCATTTGCGTCATTTCCACTTTGGCGGCGGCCTTGGTGCCGATGAAACCACCGATCAGCAAGGCAATCGTCAGTATCACGTAGGCGGTCACACTGCCGCCGAATACCGTGGCGACAATCGCAATCGCCATCCCGGTCATGCCGTAATAATTGCCGCGCCGCGCTGTGTCCTGTTTGCTCAGGCCGCTGAGGCTGAGAATGAATAGAATCGAGGCTGCGATGTATGCCATCGTAACTAGACCGTTTGACATGTAGCTCTCCTTATTTTCTAAACATTTCAAGCATGCGGCGCGTCACGAGAAAGCCGCCGGCAATATTGATGGACGCGATCAGAATCGCCACCGCCGACAAAATGCCGATGATCGAGTCAGTCGAAGACACCTGCACCAGTGCACCGATGACAATAATGCCGCTGATGGCGTTGGTCACACTCATTAACGGTGTGTGCAGTGACGGTGAGACATTCCAAATCACTTGGTAACCGACGAAACAAGCCAGTACAAATACCGTGAAGTGCGATAAAAACGACGTAGGTGCCGTCGCGCCGACCGCAAAGAACACCAGAGCAGCCAAGGCAATCGGCAACCATTGCTTTATCGGTTCCGGTATCAAAGATTTGGTTTCCACTGCGGCGGCTGCTTCGGCTGCTGCCGCTTGTTTGGGGGCAGCGGACAGTTTGGGCGGTGGTGGCGGCCAGGTGATATTGCCTTCCTTAATCACTGTCGCGCCGCGTATCACCTCGTCTTCCATGTTAATGACGGTATTGCCGTCCTTGCCGGGCGTGAGATCGGTGAGTAGATGCCGCAGATTGGTGGCGTAAAGCTGGCTGGATTGATTAGCCAAGCGGCTGGGCAAATTGGTGTAACCGATGATGGTGACATCGTGTTTCACCACGACCTGATTTTTCTCGGTCAAGGCGCAGTTACCGCCTTGTTCGGCGGCCAAATCCACGATCACGCTGCCGGGTTTCATGGACGCCACCATCTCTGCGGTAATCAATTCGGGCGCAGGTTTACCGGGGATCAAGGCCGTGGTGACGATGATGTCCACTTCCTTCGCTTGCTGGGCAAACAAAGCCATCTCGGCTTCGATGAATTCTTTGGACATGGTTTTGGCGTAACCGCCGGTACCCGAGCCGTCTTCCTGGAAATCCAGCATCAGAAACTCGGCGTCCATACTTTCGATTTGTTCTTTTACTTCCGGACGGGTATCGAAGGCGCGGACAATGGCGCCCATACCTTTGGCAGCACCAATCGCAGCCAGACCGGCGACGCCGGCACCGATCACTAACACTTTGGCGGGCGGGATTTTGCCGGCAGCGGTGATCTGGCCGGTGAAGAAGCGGCCGAAATGCTGAGCGGCTTCCACTATCGCCCGATAGCCGGCGATGTTGGCCATGGAGCTGAGGGCGTCCATCTTCTGCGCGCGCGACATACGCGGTACGCTGTCCATGGCCAACACAGAGACTTTTTTGGCGGCCAATTTTTGCATTAGTGCTTCGTTTTGCGCCGGCCAGATAAAGCTGATCAATTGCTGGCCTTCGCGCAGCAAGTCGGCTTCGTCGATAGCGAGTTGCGGATGAAATTCGGGAGCGCGGACTTTCATGACAATATCGCTCTGTTGCCATAATTCCTGCGCCGAGGCGACCACTTGCACGCCGGCCGCCCGATAAGCGTCATCGGAAATATTGGCATTGTCGCCGGCGCCGCTTTCCACCAGTACTTCAAAACCTAGTTTGATGATTTTTTCAGCGGCCTCGGGCGTGGTAGCGACGCGCTTTTCGCCGTCGTGAACTTCTTTTGGAACACCGATCTTCATGGTTTCTCCTAAGGTTTGGAGGGGAATAACGGATTGTTGGTAGGCTGAAAAGCCAGCGGGCGAGGATAGGGGATTGACTCGGTTTTATCAATTGTTTTCTGTGAGTTCAATTAATTACGCTAGAATCCTAGAGTCTGCTTAAGCCAACTAAAAGAACAATGAAAATATTGGTGGTCGATGATAGTAAAGTGATCAGGCAGCTGGTTGCGGAATGCCTGAAAGAAATGGGGCATGCGGTGTCCTATGCGGAAAACGGTTCCGAAGCCTTGCAATATGTCGGCGACCAAGACGTGGATTTAATTTTGATGGATGTGGAAATGCCCTTGCTGAGCGGTTTCGAGGCCACGAAAGCCATCCGCGAGCTAAAAAAGGCCGATTGGTTTCCCATCATTTTTTTTACGATGCACGACGATGATGAGTCGTTCGTTAACGGTATTTTGGCCGGCGGCGACGCCTATCTGCCTAAGCCGCTGAATCCTACCCGTTTGCGATTGACAGTGATCGCGATGGAGCGGATTTATGTGATGCGGCAAAAGCTGCAAACCACTCAGCGGGAATTGCAGGCCGCCAATCGGGAATTGGAGCGTTTATCACTGCGCGATCAATTAACCGGCTTGGGCAATCGCCGCCATTTCGATAGCAATCTTGCCATGCAGTTTGCGCTGTCTCGCCGCAATAAAGCGCCGTTGTCTTTGATTATTTGCGATATCGATCACTTTAAGAAATATAACGACACCTTGGGGCACCCGCAAGGCGATGGGTGTTTGATTGCGGTGGCGAAAGTTCTCACGGAGCAATTGGAGCGTAGCAGTGATCTCATTTGTCGCTACGGTGGCGAGGAGTTCGTGGCGATCCTGCCCGATACGGCTTTGCAAGATGCCCTTAAGCTTGCTGAAAATATTCGCCGGCAAGTTTTTGAAAAAAACATCGTTTACGGCGACACCGAGACTCAGTGCGTTAGCCTGAGTTTGGGCGTGGCAACCTATGTCGGCCAATATAGAACCGCGCTGGAGATGCTGGAGGCGGCAGACGCCGCTTTGTACAAGGCCAAGCAAAGCGGCCGTAACCGGGTGGAGTTCAATTAAAACCGTGTATCGAGCCAAAGATTTTATAGAAACTGCGGAAGGATTGATTTTCGCGGTCGTTGTGCAGGGCCAGGAAAATGGGAAGGTCCTATGTTTTCTGCGTTACCTCTGTCTGGAGGGCGTTTGGCGCAAGGTCGACACCGCATTGGCGAACCAACATCTTGAGCAATATTGCCCTCAGTATCTGCATTATTCGGCACTGCTTGATGCGCATTTACACGCCGTGCCCAGTGCCGCTATTGTTCGGCATTATCAGCCTCAAAAATTATTGCAACGTTTGTTGGCTGAGGAGCCCGGCGATCCGGTATTGGCCGATTTGCATAAACTGTGCGGCTTGTTGCGGTCCAATGGCTTGGACCTTAGCCGTTTCGGCGTGACCGGCTCGCTGCTGGTGGCTATGCAAAAACACAGTTCCGATATTGATCTGGTGTGCTACGAGCGTGGCGAGTTTCATCGTGCGCGCAATATCGTCCAAGCCTTGATTGCCGAAGATCGTTGCCAGGCATTAAACGATGAAGACTGGTTGGAGGCTTACCAGCGGCGAGCCTGCGATTTTGCCTTTGACGAATATGTCTGGCACGAGCAGCGCAAGTACAACAAGGGCATGATCAATGGGCGCAAATTCGATTTGTCGCTGGCGGTCGCCGATCCGGAAGCACAGGATAAAAGTTATCGTAAACTGGGCTTCATCACTATCGACGCCGAAGTGTGTGAAGACCAATTCAGTTTCGATTATCCCGCTCGGTTTGCCATCAAACATCCCCAAGTTGATAGCGTGGTGTGTTTTACTGCGACTTACAATGGTCAGGCACAAATCGGTGAACGGATTCGCGTGGCCGGGCAGTTGGAAGTCGATCAAGACGGTGTTCAGCGCATAGTAGTCGGTTCGAATCGGGAAGCCATAGGCGAGTTTATTAAGGTCATCCGGTGACAGATCGGCATTGGCGGGCGGTCATTTTCGATATGGACGGTCTGGTTTTGGATAGCGAACCGACTTATGTTCAGGCTTGGCAGGCCGGGGCAGATGAGCTTGGTTTTGCGCTGCCGGCTGAATTTTGGGATAGCTTGTCCGGTTGTTCCGGAAAAATAGTGACTCAGCGTTTGCAGGTGCAGTGTGGTCCGGGTTTCAATCTGCACAAGTTTCAACAATTGAGTAGCGATTATTGGCTTGCGCATGTGCAGCAACACGGTATCGCCGTAAAACCGGGTTTTTTCGCCGTGTTGGAGGTATTGTCTCTGTATCGTTTGCCGTTCTGTCTGGCAACGAATAGCGCACTGGCGGCAGCGCAACAATGCCTGGCCTGGGCCGGATTGACGGATGTTTTTTCTTATATCGTTGCCGGCGATATGGTCGCCGCGGCAAAGCCGGCGCCAGATATCTTTTTGCGCGCTGCCGCGGAGCTGGCACAACCGGTCGAGGACTGTTTGGTGCTGGAAGATTCGCCGACAGGCGTCAGTGCTGCTCTGGCCGCTGGAGCGTCTTGCGTCTTCGTGCCGTCATTACAGCCGGCGGACACCTGGGCTGTCGAACACGCCGATTTTCTCATGGCCGATCTACACCAAGTGGCTGATTTTATCTCGGTCCGCCAACATCATCCGCTATAATGCCGGCTCTTTAGTATTTGACGGAATCCAGGTGGTGAAAGCGCGGTACCAATCAGTGACGGTCATAGCACCGGCTCGCTTGCATATGGGCTTTATCGATTTAAGCGGGGCTTTGGGGCGGCATTTCGGTAGCATCGGTTTGGCGCTGAACGAAATCAATACCCAGCTCAGCATAACCGCCGCGGATAATTTGCAAGTCAGCGGTCCGTCCGCCGAGCGCGCGCTGAAATGTACCCGGCAATTTTGTCAGCTGCTGGACGTTTCCGATGCACTCAATATCACTATCGACCATGCCATTCCTGAACATATTGGCTTAGGATCGGGTACGCAAATGGCTCTGGCTGTTGGTGCAGCGTTGAATGCTTTTTACGGTTTGGATCTGTCGGTGCGGGAAATAGCGCAACTCTCTGATCGCGGTGCGCGTTCCGGTATTGGTATTGGTATCTTCGAAACAGGCGGCTTGGTGGTGGACGGCGGTCGCGGACCGGACACAAAAACCCCGCCCATGATCGCGCAAATAGCGGTGCCGGAGGACTGGCGATTTATTTTGGTGTTTGATCAACGCGGCCAAGGTTTGCATGGCGAACAGGAGGTCAATGCTTTTCAGCAATTACCGCCGTTTCCGCAAGCTCAGGCCGAGCGCTTGTGTTACTTACTATTGATGCAGGGTTTGCCGGCGTTGGCTGAAGGCAATCTTAATAAATTCGGCGAAGTGATTACTGCGTTGCAGCAGGCGGTGGGCGAACACTTCGCGCCGGTGCAGGGTGGGGTGTTTACCAGTCCGGATGTTGCGGCAGCGATGGCTAGTCTGGCTGAGCACGGCGCGGTGGCGATAGGTCAAACTTCGTGGGGGCCGACCGGATTTTGCGCGGTTGCCAACCCGCAACGGGCTGAGGAACTGCTGGCGCAGTTGGAACGGCAATTTGCTGCATCGCCGTTGAGTTTTCTGGTGGCTAGCGCCCGAAATCAGACCGCCGAAATTATTCTTAACTAGCCTATGCTTCAGTCGAGCACGTGCTCGGCGTGATCTTGGTTTTGTCTATTGTCAGTCCATTCGGCACTGAGTCTATCGCCGCTATTTCCTGCTTTTAATCTAAACGTAAAAAACGGATTTTTGGATAGGCTGCCGGCCATATTGGTGGTTAGGATTAGTTGATCGTTTAATTTAACCAGTAACCGCTCGATAAAATGCGCCGGAATCAATTCGCCGTTGGCGTCGCGATTGCGGCCGTTTTCCATTGGGTGCGTGATCAGCAATTTAACTTCCGTATAGCCGTCGCGCCGTTGGCTTCTGATTTTTATACTGTTGGTCATATCAACCTGTTCCGCAGCCGCCGCGCATCACATTAACCCAGCGGCTGGTGCGCAGTAGCGCTCCGTTGTGTTCCGCAAGCAAAATCACGTTGCAAGATTCCGCTAATTTAATCCGCGCCGTGAGCTGGGGTGCGATGAGTGGTGTGAGTTCGAATTCCGCCAGCAGCGGCGTGGGATTTTTATCGGCGAATAGATACAGTTTCTCGATGCCTTCCAGCTCGCTGGTAATGCTGACCGGTACCACCGCGCCATCTTCAGCAATCTCGGGCAGGATCAAATTGAGTTGGTTGCTGCTTGTCACCGTTCGCTTATCGATAAGTTGCGTGTAAAGGGTGATGAAGTCGTCGGCGGCAAAATGCGTTGCCAACCTCTCGGCAAGGACGTTTGCGAATTTGCCGGTCAATAAAGCCGCGGTCAGCAAAATACCGGAATGCTTTAGAAATAGGCGGCGACTAGGCATAAAATTCAACAACCATAAAAAGTTTGATGTATATCAAAAAATATAAGCTTCCGTTTGTTATCTTTTGCCCCGTTGAAATTTTTTCAGCACCACCATCACAAACAACAAAAGGAAGGTACAAAATGAGTGAAGTACAAGAAAAAGATAATTTCTGGCTCTATATCGTCATTGCTGTCGTACTGGCGGCTGGCGCCGTACTGATGGTAAAAAATGCCGAGCATGATAAATATGCTACTGCGGCAAAAAATATCGCCGAAGACTCCGCCAACTCAGCTTACCGCAATGATGTACTTCACAGCGGTGGCACGAAAAGATAAGCGCTTTGCAAAGGTTCGGGAAATGTAATCTGCGTTTCCCAAATTCGCGGATTTTGGCGGGGCATCCGGGCCTCGTCAAAATCCGTTTCTGTTTCTGCTAGTCGTTGAACAATACCGTTGCTTTCAGCAAGGCGATGGCATTGGTCATGCCAACTTCCAAGTTTTTCTCGATCTCGGCCATGGTGATTTCGCCCTCGACCACGCCGGCCGCCCAATTTGCAACCACCGAGATGTTGGCATAAGCCAAACCCAATTCGCGTGCCAACGCGGCTTCCGGCATGCCGGTCATGCCCACCAAATCGCAACCGTCGTTAGCCATGCGTTTAATTTCGGCAACCGTTTCCAGCCTTGGCCCTTGGGTGCAGCCGTAAGTGCCTGATGGGGTGAGGGAAATGTTTGCCTGTTGCGCGGCTTGAATAATTCTGGCGCGTAATGAAGGCGTATAGGGCTCGGTGAAATCGATATGCGTGACATGCTCCAGATCTTCGGCAAAAAACGTATGCTCGCGGCCGTAGCTGTAGTCTATCAATTGATCAGGAATGGCAAGAACGGCCGGCGCCATTTTCGCGCCGATACCGCCGACTGCCGCTACACCGATTATCTCAGTAACGCCTAGTTGTTTTAAACCCCAGATATTAGCTCGGTAGTTGATCTTGTGCGGCGGGATTCGATGCGGATTGCCGTGTCTGGCCAGGAACACCAATTTTTTGCCGTTTAGCTCGCCAAGCAAATAAGGCGCGGATGGCTCGCCGAAAGGTGTGGTCAGGCGTTCCTCACCGGTGATGGTGAGTGCTTCGATTTGGGTGAGGCCGGTGCCGCCGATGATTGCCAATGTCATAACACTTCCTTGCAGGCATAAACGCCTGGTGCATTTCTAAGATAACCCTTGTAATCCATACCGTAACCGAACAAGTAATGATTGGCGACAGTGAGGCCGATAAAGTCAGGCTTGATAGGTTTGGTGATTTGCAGGTCTTTGTCGAACAGTGCGGCGGTATAAACGGCGCTGGCGCCTTGCTCTTGGCAATATTCGACTATCGCTTGTAAGGTATGGCCTTCGTCGAGAATATCGTCCACTACCAATACCGTGCGGCCGGCCAATGGCGTGGTCGGTTTGAACAGCCAATGTATGTCGCTGCCCGAGGTGGCGTTGCGGTAACGGCTGGCGTGGACGCTGTCCAGATTCAACGGAAAGTCCAGGCGCGGCAGTAACTTGCCGGTAGCGATGATGCCGCCGTTGATGACGCACAACACCAAGGGATTACTGTCTTGCAGTTTGTCGGTGATCGCCGCCGCCATGCTATCCAATGCCGCTTCGACTTCCTCGGCGCTGTGGAGCAGCAGTGCTTGCTGTTTAACAATGCCGATTTCTTCAAGCATGGGCTTCATAAAACTCCTTGATTTGTTTGGAAATGGTTTGCCATTTGTCACTTTTTGCTAAGGCATCTTTGTCTAGCTGGCATTTGCCGCGCATCGCTTGCAGGCGTTGTTCGCGTTTGCTGTTTTGGCTGATGGGCAGTTTATCCAGCACTTGCTCCGCCGCTGTCGAATTATTGCAAACCAGCAGCATATCGCAGCCGGCCTGTTGGGCCAAGCCGGCGCGTTCGGTGAAATCGCCTATGCTGGCCGCGCCTTCCATACTCAGATCGTCGCTGAATATGGCGCCATCGAAACCCAGTTCGCCGCGCAGAATGGTCTGTAACCAGAAGCTGGAAAAGCCGGCCGGGTAACGGTCTACTTGCGGATAAACCACATGAGCCGGCATGATGGCCTCCAGGCCTTGCGCTATCAATTGTTTGAACGGCAGTAAATCTTGTTGGCGGATGGTTTCCAGATCGCGTTCGTCGACGGGTAGCGTCAAATGCGAATCCAGTGCCACCGCGCCGTGACCAGGGAAGTGTTTGCCGGTGGCAGCCATGCCGGCGCTGCGCATGCCTTGCCGAAATGCGCCGGCCAGTTCTGCGGCTAATTTTGCGTCTTGGGAAAACGAGCGGTTACCGATGATCTCGCTAACCCCGCAATCCACATCCAATACCGGCGCGAAGCTGAAATCCACATCCACGGCCAGCAGTTCGCTGGCCATCAGCCAGCCGGCAGCTTCTGCCAACTCAGGTTGTTCGGCGTAAAAAGCCGCCGCCGGCAGGCGGGTAAAGCCATTTTGAAAGCGTTGCACGCGGCCACCTTCCTGATCGACCGCGATCAGGATGTCACCGTTGCGTGCAGCGCGGATCTGTTTGATTAAGTCAGCGACTTGTCGAGGATTGTCGTAGTTTCGGGAAAATAGGATTAAGGCGCCGGTATTGGGATGAGCGATTTTTTCTTTGTCCAGCGCACTGAGGCTGTGGGCCTCGATGTCGATCATGACCGGGCCGATAGCTTGTGGTTTCATGGTGTCAAATGGCGAAATTGGAATATACTTTTGGTGTAGTCACTACATTATATGAGGAATCCGTGCGAACATTTATTTTGTTGATCAGTTTGATGCTGTTGCCGGCGATGACCTGGGCTAACTCCGGCGAGAAAAAAGCCGACGAAAGCGCCGGGCCGGTCATTGAGTATCTGGAGATGAAACCCAAGTTTACCGTCAATCTGGCCGAGCCCAAAAAATACCTGATGTTGAACGTGCAGTTACTGGTGGAAGGTGCCGATCATTTGGAAGTCATTAA
This sequence comes from Methylomonas defluvii, assembly GCF_033949435.1. NCBI lineage: Bacteria > Pseudomonadati > Pseudomonadota > Gammaproteobacteria > Methylococcales > Methylococcaceae > Methylomonas > Methylomonas defluvii. The sequence goes on from NZ_JAXARY010000018.1 coordinate 55,970, forward strand.
AAAGCATATGCCGGTTCTGCGCCATGAAATGATAATGATGCTCAGCGGCATGAAAAGTGCCGACCTGCAAAGTATGGAACAGCGCGAAGCCTTACGCTTGAAAACCAAACAAGTGATAACTGATCTGTTGAGCAAAATTCAAAATAGCGACGGTTTTCGCGATGTGTTTTTCTCGGAGTTTTTAATTAACTAGACGCCGCGGTCATTATTGTCCCAAACAAAACTAAGGCTTGCAGCGATGCGAGCTTTTTTTTTGCGCTGTGATTTTCCCGTTGTTTAAATACCGTTCGCCTTTACGTTCTTGACGGTTATGAAGCTTGGATTTTTCTCGCGGTCGGTGCTCCCCTTTCAATAGTTAGCTCCCTGCCAGAATGAGTGTGCTAGTGAGGGCGTTTTGATAGCAACCGACGTTACTGTCGATTTGGCAGCAGATAACTTGAATTAAACCCGGTGGTATATTTGGTTAGCGGCTTTTTCGTCGTTTGTCTGGCCCTCGTCTGGTGAGTGTTCAAGAGCGGATGTAAGATTAGACGCTGAACTGGTAAAGCCAATGTCGGGTGGCAAAATCTGTGCGACTATCTGGAGATTGGCGCGTGCTGGGTATAATCCCTTTGCCCAGTTATCAATTGCTTGAAGATGATGCTATGCCTAAGCCATTAATTTACAAAGGTCGCGCCAGTATCAGTAATGCAGCCGGTCGGTTTGAAAAATTGAACAGGCAGGCTGTAGACGACGGCTGGGGCAGTTTGGATGCAGCGTTGCCGCCGTTGCCCACCGAAGTCATTATCGATAGCAGCAAATCGGTGATTACCTATAACGATTCACCGGATATTCCGTTTGATCGGTCGATAAACCCGTATCGCGGTTGCGAACACGCCTGTATTTATTGCTTTGCCCGTCCAACCCATGCCTACTTGGGCTATTCCGCCGGGTTGGATTTCGAGAGCAAAATTCTGGTTAAACCCGACGCGGCCCGGTTGTTGCGCGAAGAGCTGGCCAAACGCAATTATCGCTGCGCGCCGCTGGCCTTGGGAACCAACACCGATCCTTACCAACCGCTGGAACGGCAGCAGCGCATCATGCGGCAGATTTTGGAAGTGCTATCAGAGACCCGGCATCCAGTCAGTATCGTCACCAAATCGGCCTTGATCGAACGCGACATCGATCTTTTAGCGCCGATGGCGGGGCAAGGTTTGGTCTCGGTTTATCTTTCGATTACGACGCTGGACAGAACGCTTGCCAGGACGCTGGAGCCGCGAGCCGCCGCGCCGCAGCGCCGTTTGGAGGCAGTAGCGCGCTTACGAGAAGCCGGGATTCCGGTTGGCGTGATGCTGGCGCCTTTAATCCCTGTTCTCACCGATTACGAACTGGAAAGCATCGTCAGCGCGGCTCATCAAGCCGGCGCGCAAAGCGTGCAATACATCCTGTTGCGCTTGCCCTTGGAAACGGCGGATTTATTTGCAGAATGGCTGCAACAAAACTACCCGCTGAAAGCCGAGCATGTGATGAATCGAGTCAGGGACAGCCGCGGCGGCAAAGCTTACGAAGCGGCGTTTCATCAACGCCAAACGGGTAGTGGTAGTTACGCCGATTTGCTGGCGCAGCGTTTCAAGCTGATTACCAGAAAGCTGGAACTAACGGGTTCTCTACCAGCATTGCGCAGCGATTTGTTCCGTCCACCAAGCTTGGGTGGACAGCTGAGTTTCGATTTTTTCGATTGAATGGGGCATCACTCTTCCGTTTCCTTTTCTTCTCTACGCTCCAGCAGGCCTTGCTCGCGGATCATGGCTTTAAAACCTTTCATCACCGGCCGGGAAATCGCGGTTTCCGCCATCAGACGTTTTTCGTAAATCAGATTTTTCAGTGCTTCGTCGTCTTCACGAGTGCGGGCGGTTGCAATCAAGGGATGTAGATCGTCTTGCAACAGTTGCCCGGGCAAGTGTTTGACGCAGTCGTAAAGCAGTGCCATCACCACTTTTTCGGTCGGCCGCATCTTGCATTTGCCGTCGATGATTTTCAGCATCACCGTCACCGCGCAATCGACGTGAATCGGACTGAGGGGGTGATCTTTCACCCATTGCTGCACATACTCAAGCGTCATCCGATCTCCTCGCCGGCTGCGGTGCGCTTGGTATAGTCCAGCAAGGATTCTTCAACCGCCGCATAGGCGTATTCAGAAACCGCGCGCACACCGATGGCATGGACTTTGGTGGTGGGACCGTCGCCGATACGCGCCACGAACACTGCGTAGCAGTCTTTAATCGTTGCCAAAATGCCGGGCATTGCGGACTCGTCGGCATGCTGGCCCAGGCAGTAATTGGCCACTTCGCGGGTTTCTAATAATTCGCAACTGGCTTCGGAGACGCTATACACCGAAAATTTTGTGGCATGGCCGAAATGTTCGTTGATGGAAATATTGTCCTTGGTGGCGACGGCCAGTTTTAACGGAAACTCGGGCATGTGCGAGGGCTCGTTCGGGTGAATGGGATTTAGCCAAGAAATAAGCAAGACCAATACCAAATGAACTGAGCCTGGAATAGTGGGGTTTTGGCGAGACTAATGCAGAAATGGATTGAAGCTTTGTCGAGTTTACGACAAGTGCAGCCGACAAACGGCTTAGTCTTCGTGCTTTTTTAAGGTGTTGCCGGCGGGTTTGAAGGTATGTAAATCCACCGCCGGCTCGGTGCCTTGCGCGGCGCAGCCCCAGCTCAATTGCTGATCCTGGGTGAAGCGCTTGCCCAACTGCCAGGCTATCTCGGCTCGGGCCAGTTCCACACCCAAATAAAAGGCGTGGCCGCCGTCGGTTTCGACGTGCAGTTTGGGGTATAAATCAAATGGGTCTTGTGCGGTGTGCAGGCCGTCGCGGTTAAATACATGAATGCCGTCGTTGCTGACCTGAATGCGGTAGCTGGGGTCTTTAATTTCCGCGGCCAAACTTTCGATTTCCTCACGGCTGTTCAAAAAAGGCGAGCTGTCATGCACGGTCAGCAAATCCGGCGCGATATGCTTGGGCAGGGTATTGTGCTGCTTGGCGGTGTACATGATGCGCCGGGCGCTGTCGGCTTCCTTGATGGCGCGGCGTGCGTGTTTACTGACTTCAGTAGCCAGAATATGGTTGATGTTCAGCTCCGAGCAAATCCCCAGCAACATGGCGTTGATGCCGGAGGTGTCGGCGTGGGTCAGTTCGGTGAGATTGCCCACGCCCATCATCATTTCCACCTCTGGATAGCGGCGGCGGAACTCATGATTGCGGACAATGGAGTCGGTGAAGCCGAAGTGGATTGGATCGAGGATAGGATCGACGATGAAGGCGCGGTTTTTCGCACTCAAGATTTCGATGGCTTTATCCAGCGTGCTCAAGTCGCCGTGGGTTTCCGGAATCAGAATCGGCGTGGTCGCTACCTCGTCGGCAATCCATAGACTCTTGGCGGTCAAGCTCAGCATGTAATCGGCGCCGGCTTGGCCGCCGGCCAGCAGATCGGCGTCTTCCAGCGAATCGATGCTGACAGTGAAACCTTCTTGCTTCAAGGTGCGGATGCAATCGGCCAGATGCGGAAACGGCGTGCCGGGCAGGCAGCCGATGTCGATCACATCCGCGCCGTTGGCTTGGTAGTAATAAGCGCGCTCGACGACTGCCTCGACGCTGATGCTGGGGGCGTCGGTAATTTCCGCGAAAATTTTGGTTTGGTATTGGCTAAGGTCGTAATGTTGGGCGGCCATGCCAAAATGCTGCGGCAAGTCCTTGATTTCCTCCGGACCGCGTTCGAACGGCACGCCGAAATGTCGGGCTAGAGCATCCAGGTCGCCGCGGCAGCGGCCCGGTAAAATCACCCGGTCAGCGCCTTGCGCGTCCGGCAAGCGGCGGATGATCATGTCGCTGGTAATCAACGCGGCCACCGTGACGCCCATCACATACACCTTGTATTGAAAGTCGGGCTGCATTTTTTCCAATACTTGCCGGACTTGTTTCTCCGCCAGTCGGCCGGTGATGAACAGGATGCGTTCGGTCATAGACTGGCTAATCGCGTGTTGACGGCGACGATTAGCTGCTCGACATCATCGACCACTTGGGTGTAAGGAAAGCTGCGGATTTTGTCGGTGGCTTCCAGGTCGATTGGGCGCGGATAGACCATGAACTTTTTCTTGCCGGGCGCGGTGGTTTCAATCTCCGGCTGGGTGTCGCAAGGGTAAACGATGCTGGGCACGCGGCATTTGCCGGCTTGGGAATACAGGTTAGTGACCAACGAATCGGCGATGCCCAACACGCATTTGGCGATGGTATTGGAGGTAGTGGGGGCCATGACAAAGGTGTGGTAATAACCTTTATAGAACAAACCAACCGGTGGCGCCGAGGCGGCTTTATCCCGATATACCGCCATCTTGGCGCGGATGTCGTCCAGGCGAATACCGTACATTTTCAAGACTTCCTCGCCGGCCTGACTCAAATACAAATCAACATTATCCAGCGTCAGCATGTATTCAAGACATTCTTCTATATAGTGTCCGGAGCCGGTAATAGCCCAGGCGAGACGCGGTGTGGTCATGGCATGTGTAGTCGTTTTGTGGACAGAGCATTATACGTGAAGAAGGTGGCTAATCGACCATTCGCCGGCGATACGATCCGGGCTGTCGCTTATGTGTCGACATTTACAATTTGGTTTGTTGTATGAATTCATGAATTTATAAGATTGGGCTTACAATATTGCCCGAATTCGGCTGGTTTGGTTTGCCGATCTATACGCGACCTAAACAGCCTATTTCATTGCCATCATGGACAGTTTATATATCTCAGAACAGGGCCCATCAAAACCGCACATTATCGTGTTTGCCGGTGCCAAGAGCGGCGTCGGTAAAACCAGTGTGGTGGCTAATGTAGCGGCGGCAATGGCATTGCGTGGCAAGCGGGTCTGCGTAGTCGATGTCGATACCGGCTTGTCCAATATCATTACTTTGCTCGGGCTGCGGCCGGCACATCGCTTGGAGCAGGTGTTACGCGGTGAAAAGGCCATTGCTGAGGTGTTGCTGAAAACCGGCGACGGTGTTGGCGTCGTGTCAGCTGCGCATCTAATGGGTGGTGTGCCGGTCTCCGCCGAGCAGACACATAGGCTGGCGGCTGCGTTGGCGGATCTGGAAACGCAATTCGATTATTTTTTGATCGACACGGCTGCGATGCATACCGAAACGCTGTTGCGCTTTATCGAATTGGCGCAATCAACTTTTTTAGTGGTCAGCGGTGATCCTGCGGCGCTAACCGATGCCTTTGCGCTGCTGAAGTCTTTGAATACCCGCCAGTATACGGGCAGCCTGCGCGTCGTGGTCAATCAGGCCCTGGATTACCCGGCTGCGACCGATACCTATCGGCGGTTTGCCGCCGTGGCGGAAAAATGCTTGAAATTGAAAGTGGAGTACGGCGGCTTTGTGATTCGCGACGAGAATCTGCCCAAAGCCGTGGCTTTACAGATGTCGGTAGTGGATTTGGCCGTCAATTCCCCGGCCAGTCGCTGTTTGTTGGCCTTGGCGGATAATATTATCAAGCACATCGGGTGCGAAACCGCAGGTACCGGGTTGGTGGAGTACTGGCAAAGGCTGTTAAGCGCTACGCCGACCAGGCAAATTGTGGGTGATGATACCGATGCTGAGCCGGTTAACTCGCTAAGTCCTGCTGATAGAGCGGAAATGAGTATCAGTGAGTTGAGTCGGAGGTTGTTGTTGGCGATGAAGCAGCAACTGCTCGACCAACCGGCGCTGGAACGCTTTATCGGCGAATTTGTAGAAACCTACTGCGAGCAATTCGGCCGTTTTCCGAATGCCTTCAAACCGCTGTTTTATCGTTGGCTGGAGACCGAAAATTATGCCGAGCCCAGATTGATTGAATTGGTAGCGACGCTGGAGGCTTTGCATGCGATGCGTTATCAACGGCCGATGTTCAGCCTGGAAGAAAATGCGGCGCGATTGGTGGCGCAGCTACAAGGACAGCAAGAACAGCATAAAAACTTGGTGGAACAATTATGCGCGGCTTATCGGCAGGCTTTTCACGCCGAGGTATTCGACGCCGAACAGGTGTTGCTGGAACGCATGCAGGCCGAGGATTTCACCGAACAGCATTTCGAAGAATTGCTGCAAAAATTGCGGGATGGCTTTCAGACCCGCTTTAAACGGCCTTACCAAAGTCGGCACGAGTTGGCGCTGGCGTCGACGGTCGAGGCTTTAAATGTCATGGGCGTCGATCAACACAATTTGCAGGATGAGATCACGATGCTGATGCACGGTTTTCAGCTGTTGGGTTCGCGGCGGGAAAAATTGCTGACTACTCTTAATGCCTTGCAAAATTCTGGTTTACCGCTGGCAGCCTCGGCCATCCGGGATAATTGAGACGGTATTTTAGGCTCGCGCGCAAACCCAGACATCGACCTTGCCAACTCCGGCTTGTTTTAGCGTAGCGGCCAGCGCCGAGGCAGTGGCGCCGGTGGTCATGACATCGTCAATGATTGCAATATGATGAAACGTCAGTGGCTTAACAATCTTGAAAGCCAGGCGCATGTTTTTCCGGCGTTGCTTGGCAGGTAAGCCGGTTTGGTGGCCGGTATCGCGCTGGCGAACGCAGCTCTGTAAGTCCAGCGGAATGCGGAGTTGCCGGGACAAATGCCGGGCAATTTCTATCGATTGATTGAAGCCGCGTTCGCGGTAACGCTTGGGATGCAACGGTACGGGTAACAGACAATCCGGCAGCTCCGCGCTATCGGCAATATGCTCGGCCAGCAGGGCCGCGATTAAGCGGGCGTTTTTGTAATCGTTGGCAAACTTTAATTGGCCTATCAAATAGCGCATCTGGCTTTGGTATAAAAACGGCGCATAGGTCTCGTCGAAGGCCGGCGATTTTTTCAAGCAGCGGCCACAGAGTTGCGGCATATCAATCGCGGTCTCGAAATGTTCTCCGCAACGGTAGCAGCACGAAAGATTGCGCGGCAGGTCGGTCAAGCAGCCCAGGCACAAATCCAAATCGCCGTATCCCGGGCTTGCGCATAACACGCAACGTGGCGGCAGCAATTTCTTCTGTATAATGTTCAGCCAGTTGTTTACCATAATTTTAAATACAGGTTGATGAGTCGGTGTCCGACGCCGGTTTCGTCCTCACTTTTCGGAGATTATCAGAATGTCTGCAAGCCAGAAACCCTTGGAATCAACGGCCACCATCCGTCACGATTGGCAATTACACGAAGTCGAAGCTTTGCTGGCGCTACCGTTTAACGATTTGATTTTTCAGGCGCAAAGCGTGCACAGGGTGTATTTCGATCCCAACGAGATCCAGGTGAGCAGTTTGTTAAGCATCAAGACCGGTTCCTGCTCCGAGGATTGCGGCTATTGCCCGCAAAGTGCGCGCTATGATTCTGACTTAAATCCGGAAGCCCTAATGCCGGTTGATGCCGTATTAAAGGCCGCGCAGCAAGCCAAGGAGCAGGGCGCTTCGCGGTTTTGCATGGGTGCGGCTTGGCGTAGTCCGAAGGACAGAGACATCGAAAGAGTCGTGGAAATGGTGCAGGGCGTGAAAGCTCTGGGTATGGAAACTTGCGTAACGCTAGGTATGCTCAGCGATAAGCAGACCCAAGCCTTGAAGGACGGCGGCCTGGATTATTACAACCACAATCTGGACACCTCGGAAGATTACTATTCCGAAATCATCACGACCCGCACTTATCAAGACCGTTTGGATACGCTGGAACGGGTACGCGACGCCGGCATCAATGTGTGTTGCGGCGGGATTGTCGGGATGGGCGAGTCGGCAACCGACCGCGCCAAATTGTTGTTGCAACTGGCGAATATGCCCAAGCATCCGGAAAGCGTGCCTATCAATATGTTGGTGCAGGTGGAAGGTACGCCATTGCACGGCACCGAAGCGCTGGATCCTATCGTGTTTGTGCGTACCATCGCCGTGGCCAGAATTCTAATGCCGCAGTCGCGGGTACGCCTGTCGGCTGGCCGCAAAGCAATGAGCGACGAGATGCAGGCTTTGTGTTTCCTGGCCGGCGCCAACTCGATTTTCTATGGCGACAAGCTGTTGACTACCGACAATCCGATGACTAACCATGACCAGCAACTGTTCGAACGTTTGGGTGTCAAGATGGGCGGTTCCAGTTACGCCTAATGGCCAACAATTTCTACGATTTTGCCGCCGAACTGCGGCAGCTGGAGCAGGACAACCTGTATCGGCGCCGACGGGTTGTACATGGTCCGCAAGGCATTATGCTGAATGTCGATGGCCGGCAGCTGATCAATTTCTGCAGTAACGATTATCTGGGGCTGGCCAGTCATCCCGACGTTGCTGCAGCGTTTAAGGCCGGCGTCGATCGCTACGGCGTCGGCAGCGGTTCTGCGCATCTGATTTGCGGTCACAGTAGCGCGCATCATGCTTTGGAAGAAGAATTGGCGGCCTTTACCGAGCGGGACAGAGCTTTACTGTTTTCCACGGGCTATATGGCCAATTTGGGGGTTATTTCTGCTTTGCTGGGTCGTGGCGATACGGTACTCGAGGATAGGTTGAATCACGCTTCTCTGTTGGACGGCGGTTTGTTGTCACGGGCGCGTTTTCAGCGCTATCGACACGTGGAGGTCGAGGACTTACGAGCCAAGTTGTCTACTGCCGCCGGCAAGGCTTTGGTGGTCAGCGACGGTGTATTCAGTATGGACGGCGATTTGGCGCCGCTGCCGGCGATGGTCGAGTTGGCCGAACAACATCATGCCGGCTTACTGATCGACGATGCCCATGGTTTTGGCGTACTCGGTAAAAACGGCGGCGGCATTGTCGAGCATTTCGGTTTGAGTCAGGATGACGTACCCATTCTGATTGGGACTTTGGGCAAGGCATTTGGGACCTTCGGCGCCTTCGTGGCCGGTTCCGAGGATTTGATCGAGATGCTGATTCAAATAGCCCGGAGTTATGTCTTCACCACCGCCTTGCCGGCGGCTGTGGCCGAGGCGACTCGCGCCAGTTTGCGGGTGTTGCAAAGTGAGTCCTGGCGCCGCGAACAATTGCAAAATCTAATCCGCCGTTTCCGACAAGGTGCTCGTCAACAAGGTTTGCAACTGATGGATTCTTTTACCGCGATCCAACCCGTTCTGATTGGCGATAGCGGCCAAGCCGTGGTGGCTAGTCAGCGCTTGCTGGAACAAGGGTTTTGGGTAAGCGCGATTCGGCCGCCGACCGTGCCGGCCGGCAGTGCGCGCTTGCGGATCACTTTTTCCGCCAATCACACCGAACAGCAGGTCGATGCGTTGCTGGATGCATTGGCCAAGGCTTTGCCATGACCGGTATTCATAGAGAAATATACGGCCGGGGCAGACCTCTGGTCATGCTGCACGGTTGGGCGATGCATAGCGGCATTTGGCGCGAGTTCGCCAGGCAACTGGCTCGGCATCGCCAGGTGATTTGCCTGGATTTGCCCGGTCACGGCCGCAGTGCCGGTTTGGATGCATATGATCTGTCGGCTATTACGTCCGCTTTATTCGATGCGATTCCGGTCAATCGCTTTAGCGTGTTAGGTTGGTCGCTGGGCGCGACGGTGGCTTTGGATATGGCGGCGCGCTGTCCGGACCGAGTGCAGTCGCTGTTCTTGTTATCAGGCAATCCGAAGTTTGTTAAGACTGCCGATTGGCCGGGAGTGAGGCCGGAGGTGTTGGATGGTTTTGTCGCCCAGCTTAGCGATGACACGAAATTGACCTTGCAGCGCTTTTTGAGTTTGCAAGTGCAGGGCTTGCCTGAGAGTCGGCAGTTATTGCAGCAATTGCGCTTGGCAGTACATGAGTGCGATGCGCCGGCGCGCGATGCGTTGCAGGGTGGTTTGCAAATTCTGAAAAATAGCGATTTGCGCAAGTCCGTGGTGGGCTTGCACTGTCCGACCACGGTCATGCAAGGCGATAAAGATACTTTGATTCCGGTACAAACCGGGCAAGCTGTAAAAACTTTAAATACGCGCGTCAAACTACATCTCCTCGCAAATGCCGGACATGTGCCTTTTTTATCGCACGCCCAGCAGTTATGCGACATCGTTGCTGCGGCTGAATGAGTTTTGCCGTGTTGGATAAAGCCAAAATTAGGCATTCGTTTGCGGCGGCGGCTGGGAGTTATGATTCGGCGGCGATGTTGCAACGTCAGGTGGGATTAGCCCTACTGCAAAAATATCCGTTGCAATCCGCAACGGGCTGGGTGCTGGATATTGGGTGCGGCACCGGTTTTTTGACGCGATGTTTGCCGTTAGATGGGCTGAATCAGTCTTGTTTGGCATTGGATATTGCATTGCCCATGCTGCAAGCGTCGCGACGGAACAACGGTGCTGTATCGGTAGAATATGTTTGTGCCGATGCCGAAAAACTACCTTTTGCGGATAACAGTCTGCAACAAGTTTATTCGAATCTGGCCGTGCAGTGGTGTCAGGACTTGCCGGCGGTATTTGCCGATGTGCGGCGATTATTGCATCAGGATGGGCAGCTGGTATTTTCAACCTTCGGTCCGGAAACCTTAAAAGAACTGAAAGCCGCTTGGACCGGTGTCGACGACTTTGTTCATGTTAACGATTTTTATAGTGGGGGGCAGATTGGCGGTTTTTTAAGGGCTGCTGATTTTGGGCGGGTTGATGTGGATACTGTGATTTATCGTTTATCTTACCCCACGGTACTGGCCTTGATGCATGAGCTAAAAGACCTGGGGGCGCATAATGTTAGCGATGCCAGAAATCGGCGACCCACCACCCGTTCGCAATTGCAGCGCATGATTCGGCGCTACGAAAACAGTATGGTAGGCGGTGAAGTAGTGGCCAGCTATGAAATTATTTTCGTGCGGGCCAGCTTATGAAATCCGCGTTTTTCATTACCGGTACGGATACGAACGTCGGCAAAACCTGGACGACGATTGCCTTGATGCGTTGCCTGCAAATGCAAGGCTTGAGTGCGGTGGGAATGAAACCGGTGGCCGCCGGCTGTGAATGGCATGACGGCATCCTGAAAAATTCCGATGCGCTATTGATGCAACAATACGCTTCGGTGCCACTGGAATATCGGCAAATCAACCCCTACGCTTTTGAAGCGGCAATATCTCCCCATTTGGCTTGCGGTGGTGTAGATGTTTCAGTGGATGTTGTTTCAGATGGATTTACCCGTTTACAACAACGGGCTGATGTGGTGCTGGTAGAAGGCGCAGGCGGTTGGTATTCGCCAATGAGCGGGGTTTTGGACAACGCCGGTCTGGCGCAAGCCTTGCGTTTGCCGGTGATTCTGGTGGTGGGTGTCAGGCTGGGTTGCATCAATCACGCGCGCTTGACAATATCGGCGATAAGCCAGAGCGATTTGCTCTGTGCCGGTTGGATAGCCGTGCAAATTGATCAGGCCATGCCGGGTTTTGACGGCAATCTGGCTTATCTGCGTGAGTTTATAGATGCGCCGCTGTTGGGGATTTTGCCGTTTTCGGCTGCCGGTGATTTTGAGTTGTTGGCGGCTAAATTGAGTTTGCCAAACTGGCAAAAAGTTGATGTAAATCAAAAAAAATGAAGAGCAGATGTTCAAAATGACGACTCCATTACAAAAACAACCAGGAGACGTTATATGGCTTTAATTACTTGGACTGCGGCTCAATATGGCACTAATGTCGGATTTGCCGACCAAGAGCACCAAACCTTGTTCGGTTTGCTGAATAAACTGTACGATGAAGCCACGGGCGGCGCCGCGCGCGCAACCGTTGGCGCTTCGCTGGATGCACTGATTGCCTATGTGGTTGATCACTTTGCTCACGAAGAAAAGGAAATGGTGGCAAAGGGCTTTGCTGGTTATGATAGGCACAAAGCCGAGCACGAAGCGTTGATCGGTATCTGCGCGGATTTACAGAAAAAATTTCATGCTGGCGAAGCCGAAGTCACCGAAGACGTGGGGCAATTGGTCAAAAGCTGGTTGGATAGCCATATTCCTAAATTCGACATGGCGTATTCTGAAGCATTGAAGTAATGACAGCATAAATCTGTCTCTATTACGCAACAAAAGGCTTGCGAGCAGCGATGCTCCCAAGCCTTTTTTATGTGTATTTTTTACAAACGGGAAAACCTCTTCTGGTTTGTGGGTGAGTCATGGGTTAAAATTGCCCAGTTAATTTATGATAATTCTCAGTAAATGGAATTGTTCGCCGGTTAAAGGGTCCTGCGACGATATTACGAAGATATAACGCATACAAGTTTATAACTACCAATGGGGAGGCTGCTCCGTGAAGAAAACAAAGCAACTGCTCGCTTGTTTAGTCCTGATGGCTTTAGGCTTGGGGACTGCGCATGCGGACTATACACTCAACCTGATGAAGGGCGTGACGCAACTCAGTAACGAGCTCTACGATTTGCACATGCTGATTCTGTGGATCTGCGTGTTTATTGGGATCGCGGTGTTCGGCACTATGTTTTACTCGATTTATCATCATCGTAAATCAAAGGGCCATAAAGCCGAGCAGTTTCATGAGAATACGACTGTTGAGATCATCTGGACCATCATTCCCACCCTGATTCTGGTGGGTATGGCGATTCCTGCCACCAAAGCCGTAATCGATTTGGACAAGGTGCAGGACTCAGAGATGAGCATTAAAGTCACCGGTAAACAATGGTATTGGGAGTATGAATACCTGGATAGCGGCGTGCATTTCGAAAGCCATTTAGACGAGGCCAGCGAAAAAACTCATAGGGTCAGTTCCATGGATCCGCGTAACGTGCCCAATTACTTGTTGAACGTGGACAAGCCGCTGGTGGTGCCGGTCGGTAAGAAAATCCGCTTTCTGTTTACTGCTGGCGACGTGATTCACTCCTGGTGGGTGCCTGATCTGGGCTGGAAAAAAGACGCCAACCCCGGTTTTATCAACGAAGCTTGGACTTCAGTTGATAAACCAGGCACTTACCGCGGCCAATGTACCGAGCTATGCGGTCGAGACCATGGCTTCATGCCTGTGGTGGTGGTGGCGATGGAACAGGATCAATACGACGCCTGGGTGAAAGCGACTTTGGAGAAACAGAACCAAGCACCTGATTTGAGCGACCAAACCCGCAACACGCTGATGGCAAAAGGTGAATCTGTTTATCTGAAAAACTGCGTGGCTTGCCACCAGATCGATGGTAACGGCATCTCCGGTTGGTTCCCCGCTTTGCGAGGCAGCGCGAAAGTCACCGGCAATATGGATCAGTTGATTGGTTTTATTCAGGCAGGTACGAGCAAAATGCCGGCCTTCAAAAAATTGCCGGATGACGAATTGGCCGAACTGATCACTTACATCAGAAACGCGCCGGCATTGGGTAACAACGTGGGTGATGAGATTCAGCCTAATAAAATCACACCTAAATGGGACGATGATGAGTAATTCACTGATTTTCGCAATGAACTCATTTTCTAATTTTTGCTGAGGTATAAAGTATGACTGCTGTCGTAGCTGAACATGATGATCATCACGATCACCACGATCACGGCCCTGAGAAGGGCGTTTTACGGTGGATATTTACCACCAACCACAAAGATATAGGCACCTTGTATCTGGTATTCGGCCTGGCAATGTTTTTTGTCGGTGGTGCCATGGCATTGGTTATACGCTCTGAATTATTCGAGCCAGGCCTGCAATTTGTCGATCCAAACTTCTTTAACTCCATGACCACCATGCATGCTTTGGTGATGGTGTTCGGCGCCGTCATGCCGGCGTTCGTTGGCTTGGCAAACTGGATGATTCCGATGATGATCGGTGCGCCGGATATGGCCTTGCCACGGATGAACAACATGAGCTTCTGGATGTTGGTGGCAGGCGTATTGTTGTTGGCCAGCACTTTGTTCATGGAAGGTGGCGCGCCATCGGGTGGTTGGACTTTTTATCCGCCCTTGGTTTTCCAAAATGGTAAATCCTTCCCGTTCGCTATTTTCTCTGTGCATTTGTTGGGTATCTCATCCATCATGGGTGCTATCAATGTGATCGCCACCATTTTTAATATGCGCGCGCCTGGCATGACCTTGATGAAAATGCCATTGTTCGTTTGGACTTGGTTGATCACTGCGTTTTTGTTGATCGCTATCATGCCGGTGTTTGCCGGTGCGGTAACTATGCTGTTGACCGACAAATTCTTCGACACCAGCTTCTTCGATGCAGCCGGCGGTGGTGATCCAGTGTTGTACCAACACATATTCTGGTTCTTCGGACACCCTGAAGTGTATGTCATGATTCTGCCGACCTTCGGTGTGGCGTCGACCATCATTCCGGTATTTGCCCGTAAGCCGCTGTTTGGATATGCCTCTATGGTGTATGCGACCGGTGCGATTGCCTTCTTGTCTTTCATCGTTTGGGCTCACCACATGTTTACCGTGGGTATGCCAGTCGCCGGTGAGTTGTACTTTATGTACGCCACCATGCTGATTGCGATTCCGACCGGCGTAAAAGTGTTCAACTGGACCGCTACGATGTGGAAGGGCTCTATGACCTTTGAAACGCCGATGCTGTTTTCGATTGCGTTTGTGGTGCTGTTCACGATGGGTGGTTTCACCGGTTTGATGATGTCGGTAGCGCCGGTAGATTTTCAATACCACGATACCTATTTCATCGTTGCCCACTTCCACTACACCTTGGTGCCTGCGTCTATTTTCATTCTGATGGCTGCCGGATATTTTTGGTTGCCTAAATGGACCGGCAATATGTACAACGAGAAAATCGGCAAGCTGCATTTTTGGTTGTCAGCGGTATCGGTAAACATCTTGTTCTTCCCGCAACATTTCCTGGGTTTGGCTGGCATGCCGCGTCGTATCCCCGATTATGCGATTCAATTCGCCGATTGGAATATGGTGTCCAGTATTGGTGCGTTTATCTACGGTTTTAGCCAGCTGTTGTTTGTGTACATCGTCATCGACACCATCCGCGGTGGAACCGGCGAAAAAGTGAGTGACGAGGTTTGGGAAGATGCCAGCAAACACAGTCTGGAATGGACCGTGCCTTCGCCTGCGCCTTATCACACCTTCAGCACACCGCCGGCGAGAATCCCTACCGAGCATTTTTAAGGCTTGAAATGAGTGACTGAAATAAGCCATGTCATTTGACATGGCTTATTGGGTAATGAAATGGATACAAAAAAGAAAAACATTTTGACCGCTTTGGTGTTGTTTGCGGTGGCCTTTACGATATACGTATTTGCGGTTATTAAGGCTATCTCGCAATGAGCGACGATATTGGGCAAAAAAATATCAAGTTGGTCCGTAAGCTGGCGCTTGTCGCAATTGCCATGTTTGGTTTTGGTTATGCTCTGGTGCCACTTTACGATGTGCTTTGCGATTTAACCGGTTTGAACGGTAAAGTTGAAGGTCAAGCGGTTCAGGAGGCGGCGTATCAGGTGGATAAAAATAGGGAGGTGACTGTCGAGTTTCTCACGTCCTTAAACGAGTCCACTCCGATGTTGTTCCGTTCAGAAGTGAAAAGCATGAAAGTGCATCCCGGTGAATACTACACCGTTAATTTTTATGCCAAAAATACCACTAACAAGCCGATGATTGCCCAAGCGATACCTAGTATTACTCCCGGCTTGGCGGCAGAGTTTTTTAAAAAGACTCAGTGTTTTTGCTTTTCTGAACAAACTTTTGCAGCAAACGAAGAAAAAACCATGCCGGTCCGTTTCGTTGTAGAGCCGGCGTTACCCGAACGCTATAAGACCGTCACGCTTGCATACACTTTTTTTGATAACACTAACATCAGTAAAAAATAGAGGGGAAGGATATGTCTACACACGATAGTTATTACATACCGCATAAAGCCGTATGGCCGGTTTTGGCTACCGGCGGTTTGATGATGACGCTGGCGGGGTTTGCTAATCATCTGAACGGTTCGTCGATTGGTTCCGGCATGATGTTGACCGGTTTCGTAATTTTTTTGGTGATGCTGGGGTTGTGGTTTGCCTTGCAATCCACCGAGAGCGAATCCGGTATGTACAACCACGGCGTCGGTATTTCTTATCGGATGGGCATGATGTGGTTCATTTTTTCCGAAGTCATGTTTTTTGCCGTTTTCTTTGGTGCACTTTGGTACACACGTAATTTGTCCGTGTCTTGGCTGGGTGAAACCGGCTTTCCAAGCGGGCCGGGCCGTTCGACACACGATACTTTGTGGCCGGCTTTTCAATCGGTTTGGCCTACCAACGGTCCCGGTAAAGTAGGTGGTGATTTCGAACCGATGGGTGCGTTTGGTTTACCGTTTCTGAATACCTTGTTGCTGTTGTCCAGCGGTGTAACTTGTACTTGGGCGCATCACGGTTTGTTAGCAAAAAATCGCGATCAACTGATCAAAGGTTTGATCGCTACTGTTGGTTTGGGCTTTTTGTTCGTGGGATTTCAAGCAACTGAGTATTACGAAGCCTACCATGAAATGGGTTTGACTCTGGGTTCGGGCATCTACGGTTCAACCTTTTTTATGTTGACCGGTTTTCACGGTTTCCATGTCTGTGTCGGCGCAATTATTTTATCGGTCGTGTTGTTCAGAAGCTGGAAAGGTCATTTCACGCCGGAAAACCACTTTGCCTTTGAAGCAGCCGCTTGGTACTGGCATTTTGTCGACGTGGTCTGGTTGGGTCTGTTCGTGTTTGTTTACATGATGTAACAGCTGTTAATCAAACCGGAAAAAGCGCGGTCTTTGCGGATCGCGCTTTTTTTTTGTCGATTTTTAAGGGTTTGACGTTGCAGTTGCTGGATTTTGGTTGGCATGCATGCGGGCACCGATGCCGTGGGGTTGAACCATGCCTGTGGCGTACGCGATGAAAAGTAGGACGAATAAGGCCAGCGAGAGACCGATACGCATGGTTAATGCCTTGGCGGTCTTGGCCGAATCGCTGTCTTCCTTGTGTTTGACAATATGAAACAGCGCGGACCCGAGGCTGATGACGATGGCCAGGAATGCGACGATAGTGAGCGTTTTGATGAGCATGGCGGCAATAATAAATAAAAACCTGCATTCTCGGCGATTCAGGTACGCTTGCCAATAGCACATATCCACCGAGGAGCAGTCACCGATGATCAAATTTAGTATGCGGGGTATCGAATTCCGTTGTTCATTACTCGCATTAAGCGGATACCTGCTGTTATTCGGTTTGTTGTGCGGTTTGGGGGTTTGGCAACTGGGACGCGGCGAACAGAAAGCGGTTTTACTGGCGCAACAGCAAGATGTTGCCAACGCGGAAGCCTTGGATTTAACGCCTCAAACCGGAATAGATAAGGATGTTTTGCGCTATCGACCGGTTTTAGTGACTGGGCACTACGATATTAACCATCAGGTTTTGATCGATAACCAAACGCTAAACGGCAAACCCGGCTACCTGGTTTTAACGCCGTTTTTGCCCGATAGCGGTCAGCCTGGCATATTAGTGAACCGTGGTTGGATTCCGTTAGGCGCTTCCCGCGAAGTTTTGCCGGACATTGGTATCAGCACTGTGACGCAGCAAGTACGTGGCAGAATTAACCGTTTTCCTGAGCCAGGTCTGAAATTAAAAGGTGCGGAAATTCCGGGGGAAACTTGGCCGGTCAGAGTACAAGTAATAGATAGCCAACTCTTGGCGGATAGGTTGGGATATGCGTTGGCCGATTATCAGATCGAACTCGACTCGGCGCAGCCCGATGGCTATCAACGGCAATGGAAGATTGCTGTGGCAATCCCACCTGAAAAACATAGGGCCTATGCAGTACAATGGTTCGGCTTAGCGCTGACCTTAACAGCCCTATTTATTTGGATTAGTAGTCGAAAAATACACCGTGGATAATCAATATAAAAAAAACCGCATCACCATCATAGTGATATTTGCCATGTCCATCGTGCCCTTTGGGTTTGCTTGGTTTTTGGCAAAAAATCCCGAGATAGTTAAATTAGGCACCAACAATGGCGCGCTGATCAATCCACCGCAAGTTACCTCCGCCGATGAATTTTCCGGCTACGATACATTTTCCACCCAAAACATGCAGGAGTTGAAAGGCCATTGGGTGTTAGTGAATCTGGTGCCGAAGAATTGCGAGGAGACATGTCGCGATGCCTTGTATAAAACTCATCAACTGACATTAATGATGGGGAAGGATATTGCCCGGATCCGACGTTTGGCGGTGCTGTTCGACCAAAGTTATCAGCTACCACCAGAATGGCGTGATGACGGGCGTTTATTAAAAGCCTTGCCAGCTGTCTCGTTGCAGGAAAAATTAAAACAATTAAATGTGCAGCCTTTGCCGGAGGGCATGCTGATCATTATGGACCCACTAGGAAATCTGATGATGCAATACGCTCCGGGCTACGATCCTTACCAAGTCAAAAGCGACTTAAGCAAGTTACTCAGAATTTCACAAATCGGTTAGAAATATGTTCAGAAAATTAACCCTGTGCTGCGCGTTGTTGGCGCTGCTAGTCATCATCGTCGGCGCGTATGTGCGCTTAACCCACGCCGGCTTGGGTTGCCCGGACTGGCCTGGTTGTTACGGCAAGGCTTTCGTCAGTGACAGCGCGGAATTTAAAGCCGATGCGGCTGCTGGATTTCCGCAGTATGCCTTGGATACCGCAAAAGCTTGGAAAGAAATGGCCCACCGCTATTTGGCTGGCGGCTTGGCGCTATTAGTGTTGGTTTGGTTTGGATTGGCGTGGAGGGAAAAACCGCGTTCGCCTGCAGTCATGCTGACCACTCTGGTATTGCTGTTGATAGCCGGGCAAGCCGGTTTGGGCATGTGGACGGTGACATCCGGCACGCGACCCGGCGTCGTAACCGCGCATCTGTTGTTGGGTTTTTTTACGTTTTGGACTTTAGGTTGGAGCTATTTGCGGCTTAATCCGGCTGCTGAAGCAAGGCCGGTTCGTTCCGGCCCCATCCTATTTACCGGTTTGGCGATACTGGTCTTGCTGGCGCAGATTGTGCTGGGCGGGTGGGTCAGTAGCAACTATGCCGGCCTAGCGTGTAGCGATTTTCCGCGCTGTAACGGCGAATGGTTACCGGGCGGCGATTATCTGAGTATTTTGGATCTGTTCAGGGACAGCGGTCTTTCCGCCGATGCGAAAATGGCAATACAGGCATTGCATCGCGTTTTGGCTGCTTTCACTTTCCTGGTGCTCAGCGCTTTGATGTTGTCCGCAACTTCGGAACGCCATCCAAAACCGGTGCGGTTGGCGGGAAATATCCTCAGTATGCTGTTATTACTGCAGATCGCACTGGGGATTTTTAGCGTCAAGTACCAGCTGCCTCTGGCGTTGGCCGTTGCGCATAATGCGGTCGCTGCGTTGCTGATGTTGCCGTTGCTGGGGATTTTGTTTTACAGCCGTTATAGCACTGAAACTGAGGACGAAAGTATAGCCTTCGAAGCCGTCGAGACTGTTGTAACCGAACAGGTGCCCGCTGAAGTATCTCAGGTAAGCAGCGAAGATTCTTTATATTTGCGTTTAACCACTCAGCTGAAAAAAACCAGAACCGGCCTGGGCGGGGTACTGAGCAGCTTGGCATTCGGGCAAAAGGCGCTGACGAAGGAGTTATTGGCCGATATTGAAGCCCAATTATTGATGGCCGACTTGGGTATCGAAACCACCACGCAATTGATTAAACAGCTGACCGATAGTCTGGAGCGCGATCAGCTCAGCGACGGCCAATTATTGAGCCAAACTTTGAAGCAAAATTTGTTAGCGATGCTGGAACCTTGCAGCCTGCCGTTGCAAATTCCCAAACAAGATGGGCCGTTCGTAATTTTGGTGGTGGGTGTTAACGGTGCCGGCAAGACAACTTCGATCGGTAAACTGGCCAAACGCTTGCAGCAACAAGGCCATAGCGTCATGTTGGCGGCGGGCGACACCTTTAGGGCCGCCGCAGTCGAGCAATTGCAAACCTGGGGCGAGCGTAACGATATTCAAGTCGTGGCGCAGCATACCGGCGCTGATTCCGCATCGGTGATTTTCGATGCCTTACAGTCAGCCAAAGCCAAAGGCGTTGATGTATTGATCGCCGATACCGCCGGACGTTTGCATACCAAGTCCAACTTGATGGACGAATTGAAAAAAATCAAACGGATCATGGGCAAACTGGACGAGTCAGCCCCGCACGAGGTATTGCTGATACTGGATGCGGGCACCGGGCAAAATGCTTTGTCGCAAGCTAAACTATTCAACGAAGCGGTAGAACTGACCGGCATTGCCTTGACCAAGCTGGACGGCACCGCCAAGGGTGGCATTATATTCGCGCTGGCTAATCAACTGCATATTCCGATTCGTTTTATCGGTGTGGGCGAGCAGATTGACGATTTGCAGGATTTCAATGCGCAAACCTTCGTCGATGCCCTGTTTGTTCAAGAGTGATGCGCAGTAGTCAGATACCATGTTGAGATTCGAACACGTAAGCAAACGCTATCCCGATGCCGGCGAAGCCTTGACCGATGTCAGCTTTCATTTGCATCGCGGCGAAATGGCATTTTTAACCGGCCGTTCCGGTGCCGGCAAAAGTACGTTGCTGAAGTTGATCGCGATGATGGAGCAATGCACGCGCGGCAGCGTGTTGCTGGATGGCCAGGATATTACGCGCATCGGCGAACGGAAGATTCCCTACATGCGTCGTAATCTGGGCCTGATTTTTCAGGATTACAAACTGCTGAACGATAGAACGGTATTCGATAATGTGGCCCTGCCGTTGGTAGTCTCGGGTTATAACCACCAGGAAGTGGCGCGGCGGGTGCGGGCATCCCTGGATAAAGTGGGTCTGTTAGGCAAGGAAAGGAAACATCCCTTGGCCCTGTCCGGTGGGGAACAACAGCGCGTAGGTATCGCCCGAGCCATTGTCAATAAACCTAAATTAATTCTGGCCGACGAGCCGACGGGCAACTTGGACCCGGATCTGTCCGCCGAAGTGATGTTCATGTTCGAGCAATTCAAACAGGTCGGGGTGACGGTGTTGATAGCCAGCCACGATATAGAGTTGATTAATCATCTCGGCCATCGAGTATTGACGCTCGATAAAGGTCATTTGATAGCGAGTTGACGATGAAACGCAATCACCGCAGACAAACCGGTAGCAGGCTGCTGGAATTATTCCATGCCTATATGCTCAACCATGCCCATGGACTGTTCTCCAGTCTAGGCCGGCTGAGCCGCACGCCTTTTACTTCCAC
This sequence comes from Methylomonas defluvii, assembly GCF_033949435.1. NCBI lineage: Bacteria > Pseudomonadati > Pseudomonadota > Gammaproteobacteria > Methylococcales > Methylococcaceae > Methylomonas > Methylomonas defluvii. Next base: position 77,108 of record NZ_JAXARY010000018.1, read on the forward strand.
CATGACCATTCTGGTATTGGCCATCGCCATTTCCTTGGCCAGCAGTTTTTATATCGTGGTCGCCAACATCCAGCAATTAACCGGCAATCTGGAGTCCAGCAATCAGATGTCCTTGTTTTTGCACGACAACATTACCGATGCGGCCGGGCAGAAACTCGCCGAGCAAATCCAGCAAAACGGTAGTGTCATGGAAGTCAAATTCATCAGCAAGAAACAGGCGCTGGAAGAGTTCAAAGCCAATAGCGGCTTCAGCGATGCGTTGAATGCGCTGGAACGAAATCCCTTGCCGAGCGTGATTCAAGTAGTGCCCAAAAATGCGCTGGAAAGCAACGAAGACATCGAAAAATTGATGTCCGATTTTAAACAATTCCCGCAAGTCGATTTCGTGCAGGTGGATATGCAATGGGTAGCACGCTTGCAAACCATCATGCTGATTGCCAGCCGCGGTGTGATGTTGGTCAGTCTGTTACTGGGGTTTGCGGTAACGTTCATTACCGGCAATACCATTCGTCTGGAGTTGCAGAATCGCCAGGACGAAGTGTTTATTTCTAAACTGGTCGGCGCTACCCATGCTTTTATTCAACGGCCGTTTTTGTACACCGGTTTCTGGCTGGGTTTTATCTCGGGTTTTCTCGGTTGGTTGATCATGACTATCATGCTGTTGATCCTGGAAACGCCGGTGGAGAAACTATCGACCTTGTATAACAGTTCATTCGACTTACTGTTTTTGAGTTTCTCGGAGTTTATTTTGCTATTGATGATTTCGTCCATGCTGGCGGTACTTGGTTCCTGGGCGGTGTTGCACTATCAGTTAAGGCAACTAAAACCGCAATAAGCCTATGAATTTTTGGGAAACCAAGACCCTGGCGCAAATGAGCACGGAAGAGTGGGAGTCGCTGTGCGATAACTGCGGCAAGTGTTGTTTGAACAAGCTGGAAGACGAAGACACCGGCGAAATTGCGTTTACCAGCGTGGCGTGCGATTTGATCGATTTAGAAACCTGTCGTTGCACTCGTTATAGCGAGCGTTGCACGCTGGTGCCGGAATGCATCGACTTGAAGCAACATGACTTTGCCGAATACAACTGGTTGCCGTCAACCTGTGCATACCGCTTGTTAACCGACGGTGAAGCGTTGCCTAGCTGGCATCCCTTGATCACCGGGACTCGCGAGTCGGTGAAAGAGGCGGGGGTGTCTATCAGCAGTTATGCGATTAAAGAGTCGCAGGTTACCGATCTGGAAGATCATATTATCGAATGGTTGCAGCCCTGATTCAGGCTGGCTGGGCCGCCGGTCAACTTCGTTTTCCGGCGGCTTCAGGTGTGGAAAAGCCGGGATTACCGATCCCTTGGGTGGACTTTAGCTTATCCTTTGCCGGGCAACATACCTACCGTACCCGGTTTAATTCGTTTGCAACTCACTACGACATCTTCCTGACGGCATTTTGCTTCCTGTGGGTTGCTACAGGTGTCGCAAACTGTGTTACCAGTGCTTTTTACCTCGTCGACATGCCAGCCGTAACCTTGGGACTGGCAGAATTTTTTGCTGAATCTGTCGATATTGTAGTTTTTGGCAGCATTTTCCTTGGCTTTGCTCTCAACTTGGCAGTGCTCGGGGGCCAGAGTGTTCGCCATGATGTCTCGATAAATATATTCGGTAGCCTGGACGGGGCTAGCTAACAATAAAGAGGCTAACAGGGTGCCGATAAAAGTGGTTTTCATCATATTAATCCTCGCGGTTGCCGATGACTCGGATGTTCATTAAGCGATTTTCTTCGGCAATTTGATCCTTGATGGGGGCAAATTTTTCGTTTTCGCTCATTTTTACCGCCAGGATGGCGCCAACAACAACTGCGGTAGCCAGCACCAAATACAACACGAAGTTATCTTTTTCTTGTTTTACTTCTGTCATGGTTTTACCTCTTATAATAATAAATCGGCCAGTGCCGAACCGAATTTGTATTGAAAAACCTGTTCGCCCTTTAACGGGGCCGGCACTGATTTGACGTCAATCTTAGCGATTTCTCCGATACCTATAGCATGCTCGCGCCGTCGAGCCAGATCGAATATTTCGCTGAAAGCATTGAATGCATCAGCCAGGAATTGCGTTACACCTCCATGTAAGCAGCTACGGATTGAAAACACCTGATTCAGGCTTTTTTGAGCTGCTTCATGGTAGCGAATCGAAACAATAAAAGAAATGCGCGGGCTTGTCAAACAAATATCGTATCAATATTATGCGCTTGCCGTTATTTTCGCAAAGACTGTCTGCAAGTGGTGTTTGGATTTTGCACTATTATCTGTTCTCCCCAATCTGGTCAGGCGCGATTTGGCGTAAAACGCCGACGGCGCTTTATTTGAAAAGTCTGGAAAAAGCAGCATCTATCGGCGATAAAATATTCGCGAAGTTGAAATTGGCGATTATCCTGGTAGTCTTCGATGCTGTTCTTGTCCAATTACTTTACTCACAGAAATAGAAAAATCTCATATGCAAACATTGACTAGAAAAATTAAAAAATATGTGACGGTGATTTTTTTAGGTGCATTGCTTCCGGCGCTAAACCCGGCTTGGGCGGAATCCGATAAGCAACTCCAGGAAAAAACGCTTAAAGCGCGGGAATTGATTCATCAGAAAGACATGGATCATTCCGCCCATGCGGAACTCGCGGACAAAACCGAGGGATTTCGCGGCGTGTTTTACGGTTATTTGCCCTGCAAGGAAAAAGATTGTGATGGTTTCAAAATGACCTTGTCTTTGAAACAAAAGAACAATTACTTATTGGTCACTCAATACGCAAAAGCCTCTTCCAGAGAGTTTTACGAGAAAGGCAAGTACGACTGGGATGACAAAACTCACATACTGTCGTTAACCTCCAATAAAGGCGATCTGAATCGCAAATTCAGCATCAAAGACGAAGGAACGTTGATACACCTGAATAGCGACGGTACGCCCATGCTCGGCGACCAGGACGATTACACGCTGGCAAGAAGCGATAAATCCAAATCGCGGGAAGTGCATATTCATTAAGCTCTTCCCTGAAGGGTCTAGCCGGTTTTAGATGACGCCGGCTAGTTACATGATAGGCTGTCGGATGCAAAGCGCCGATACAGCCTAGAGAGTATGAAATTTACTCTAATTCAGCTAAATAGTCGTTTTTCAACTTCACATAATGTTTGGCCGAATATTCCAGAAAAGCTTTTTCGTCATCGGTCAAAGCCCGGATTTGTTTGGCGGGTGTACCGACATATAAATAACCGCCTTCCAGCTTCTTGCCGGGCGGCACTAAAGCACCGGCACCCAGCATCACATAATCTCCCAGTTCGGCATCATCCATCACAATTGCACCTATGCCGATGAGACAATAATCGCCTATCGTACAGGCATGCACTACGGCGCGATGACCGATAGTGACGCCTTTACCGATTGTCAACGGATGGCCTTGCGGCGAATAGTCGCCGGCGTGGGAAACATGCAACACCGAGCCATCCTGAACGTTGGTGCCTTCGCCGATGGTAATAGCTTCGACGTCTCCGCGTATCACCGTGGTCGGCCATACCGATACATCGTCGCCTATTCTCACATCGCCGATCACGACCGCCGCTTCGTCGATGTGCACGTTTTTGCCGACCTTGGGTTGTTTGCCTTTATATGCTCTGATTGCCACCGCAACTCCGGTTCTTTGCCATAATTAAACCGCGATGTTACGCAATTAATCGATTCTTCTCCAGTCCAGCGAGGGTAGTAATGGCATTTATAGACGGTATCAGACGGCAACTACGTTCGGTTATCGAATGGGAAAACCCCGATCCAGATCTGTTGTTGGCACAATGGACTGAAAACGGCGACGAAATCAAAAATGCCTCCAAATTAATCGTCGGTCCGGGGCAGGGCTGTATTTTCGTGTATCAGGGCCAGGTCAAAGCGGTGATCGAAGAACAATGCATGATCAATTTAGAAACCGATAACGTGCCGTTTTGGACTACGATCAAGAAATTCATGCAGTTTTTCGAGAGCGAACATAAGGTGGGGATTTATTTCTTCCGCAAAACCAAGATTCTCGATCAGAAATGGGGCACCACTTCGCCAATTAAATATCAGGACCCGAAATATCATTTCCCGGTCGCTTTAAAAGCTTACGGCAACTACAGCTACCAAATAGCCGATGCCAACGATTTTTTCGTCAATATCGTCGGCAGCCATAACCAGATGCGCATTGACGATTTCCGCAACATTCTTTCGGCGCGGATCATTAATCCCATTTCCGACTATCTGGCGGAATGTCAGTATAGCTTTGCCGACATCGACGCCAACCGCGACGAAATAGCTCGCGGCATAGCCATTAAGCTGGCCATCGTGTTTCGCAAGCTGGGTTTTAGCATTAGTGATTTTCGTATCGAAGGTACTGATTTTGATGAAGACACTTTGCGCCGCATTAACCGTATTGCCGACCTGACCGCTGAAGCGCAAGCCGCGCAAGCGGTGGGTTTGGATTATGCCAAGGTGCAGCAGTTGGACGCCTTACGCGATGCGGCTCGCAACGAAGGCGGCGGCGCCGGGCTTGGGATGGGGATGGGCGCGGGCATCGGCTTGGGGCAAGGTATGGCCCAGTCGCTGGGCGCGACGACTAATCAGGTTGCTGCCGATAGCAATCAAACCGTCGCCAAGTTGACCGAATTGAAGCAGCTATTCGAAGCGCAGCTAATAACCGAGACCGAATACGCCGCCAAGAAACAACAAATATTGGATAAGTTTTAGCATGGCCAACTGCACGAGTTGTTCCGCACCCTTGCCTGCCAACACACAGTATTGCAGTTATTGCGGCGTCCGCAACGACATCGATTTGCTAGGCAAGCACGACTATCAAGTCATCGATGCCACCAGCGAGCGAGTTTGCCCGGAATGCGCGCAAAGCCTGCAAACCATTAGTCTGGATGCCGCCGGTTCCCTACATATCGAGCGGTGCGCCAATTGCTATGGCTTATTTTTCGATCCCGGTGAAATAGAAACCTTGCTGGATAGCGCGGTGGCGCCTGTGGTTACCGTCAACCTGGAACTACTGAGCAATATTAATAAGGACCGCTACCCGAAAAATGCCACCGTAAAATACCTTAAATGCCCGGTGTGCCAGGTGTTAATGAATCGGGTGATCTACGGCTATCGCAGCGGTGTAATTATCGATCAATGCAGAAGCCATGGTATTTGGCTGGACGGCGGACAAATCAGTCATCTGCTGGAATGGAAAAAAGCCGGCGGCCAGATTTTGAATCAGCAAAAAATCACTGCCAAACAAGAAAAAGCCAGTTCCGAGCAATTCAAAAAGGCCTTTCGGAAAGACTATTCCCGCCCGCAACAAAGCTATGGCGAACAAAGCATCGACGGCGACTTAGTGGCGTCGGTCGCCGAAGTGATATTCAAGATTTTTGAGTAACTTTAGTGTCGCCAGTTGCGCTTCGGCCGTGATTTTTTTGAATAATGCCGAAGCAGGTCGGTTTTTCGCTATTTTCAATCGGGATTTCTGTGTGAGTGCTTTGCCTTGCTAAAATCGCCGTGCCGCCATATTCTTATTCGATAAGTCGGGCCCTAAAATGCCTCGATTGAGGTTGGGTTTCGAATTCGCGTTAAAAAACCAAAGACACCCGTCCGCGGTGTTGCAATAACAAAAATGTCCGGCTCTGACAGCTCGGAAAATACCCAAGAACAATATTTAGCGAGTAAGGATGGTTGATGAATAGTTATGCTCAGGACGGTTCCAAAATCGGCAAAATTGCCGTACTTTTGCCTTGTTATAACGAGGGGCTGTCGATCAGAAAAGTGGTTGACGATTTTCGTAAAGAGCTTCCGGATGCTACCGTCTACGTTTACGACAATCGTTCTTCCGATAACACAATTGCAGAGGCCACTCTAGCGGGCGCGGTGGTGAGATCAGAACCGTGGCCGGGGAAAGGCAACGTCGTCAGGCGCATGTTTTCGGATGTCGATGCCGATATCTACATCATGGCCGACGGCGACGGCACTTACGATTCTAAAGTTGCCGGGCAAATGATACAGCGTTTGGTGGACGAACATTTGGATATGGTTGTAGGTACCCGGCGTAACGTATTCGAAAATGCCCATAGGGCCGGCCATGGTTTTGGCAATCGGCTGTTTAATGCGATGTACCGCAGTCTTTTCGGGCCGCTGTTTACGGACATTTTTTCCGGCTATCGAGTATTTTCGCGGCGCTTCGTAAAAAGTTTTCCGGCGATATCCAGCGGTTTCGAGATAGAAACCGAAATGTCCGTTCATGCCAGTCAATTGCGCATGCCCATCGCGGAAATGCCCACCGATTACGGCGCGCGCCTAGAGGGCTCCGCCAGCAAACTGCGTACGGTTCGGGATGCGTTCAGAATACTGTTTACCTTTCTGATATTGTTCAAAGAAATTCGTCCGGCGCGTTTTTTTGGCGTGCTTGCGATGGGCCTGATTCTGATTGCGCTGGTTCTGGCTCTGCCGCTATTGCTGACATATTTAGATACTGGCTTGGTACCGAGATTTCCCACCGCTATTCTGGCAACAGGCATAGTGCTATTGGCTGGCATATTCACTGTTTGCGGTTTGATTCTGGATAGCGTCGCCCGCGGCCGCCTCGAACAAAAGCGCATGTGGTATATGACAAACAGCAGAAGTCAGGCATAGGTTGTAATCCGGATGTTTATTCGCTTCCTGCTCGTCGGCGGAGCCGGCTTTTGTATCGATGCCGGTCTGACTTTTTTGCTGATACAGCTTAATTTGGCGCCGTGGCTGGCGCGTATTCCGGCTATTTTTTCCGCAATGCTATTTACGTGGTTGGCCAATCGGTGTTTTACCTACCAAGTCGAACATTCCCGTTCTATCCGCGAAGGCGGGCGCTATATGCTGGTGGCATTGAGCATGGCTTTAATCAACTACCTGATTTACTTGGTTTTGGTTAGTTATGGCTTGTTGCCAATGTTGGCGGTGACCTTGGCAACTGCTTGTCAGACCATTCTCAGTTTTCACGCCTATCGTTATTTCGTATTCAGTGATGCCAGCGCCGGTAACACAAACAGCGAATTGCGGCGGAAATTATCAAGCGGAACAAGGTTGGAGGGCTTTGTTAGGGCAAGATCTTGGTATCCCGATTCGGCTGTATTTGGTATTGCCACCGCGATTCTCGCGGCGGCAATGATAGTTTTGCGCGGCTTGGACAGTGGCTTGACCGGCAGCGACGAGGGATCTCATTTTTTGAATGCGTATCTGATCTGGTCGTATGTCACCACAGCATTCGGGCAGAATCCCATGCAGTACGCCACTGATTTTTACGTGCATTACCCCAAGATTTCGATTGGGCATTGGCCGCCGCTGTACTATGCGTTTCTGTCATTATTCTTCTTCATCCTGCCGCATGCTACCTTTCCGTTCATGCTGGTCAATTTGCTGATAGGGACGCTACCAGCTTTATTGGTGGCACGTATTACCAGGCAAGTTATGGGTATGCCTTGGGCGCTTTTAGCGGCGATTGCTTATGTCTGCATGCCCGGCACCATTAATAACACCTTGCGATTAATGTTGGACCAGGCTTTGGTTGGCTTGTGCGTGTTGGCGGCCATGCAGTGGAGTGGTTACACCCAGCAGCCCACCTTACGCAGAGGTTTGACCTACGCGGCTTTGACGTCAGCCGCTATCCTGGTAAAAGGCAACGGCTGGTTACTGGGCGTATTCCCATTTTTCCATATTGCTCTGACGGGACGTTGGCAGATACTGCTGAATTGGCGTACATACGTATCGGGTTTCGCGGCGTTGGCTGTCGTGGGGGCCTGGACGGTAGTCACCTACAAAATATCCAGCGATGGCTTCAATTATGCTTGGGGTATGGATTACTTTGTTTTGGCTTTATCGGCGTTCCTTCCCGCCATATACGCCAATATCGGGCCGATAGGGACAATTGCGGCGTTAGTCGGGGTAGTCGTCAGTGTGAGCGGCAGGGCGGATCCGGCTTTAAGGGAAGCGGGGCGCACCGGCCTGGCCATGGTGCTTGCCACTATTATCTTTCATGCCATCGTGCCGGTAGATTTGGATCAACGGTATATGTCGTCAGCCATGCCTTATCTGGCGATTTTTATCAGCATGGGCGCCGCAGCCGCAGTACGGCGTTGGCAGTGGGCATTTGCTAGGCCTTGGCTGGTGGCAACAGTCTTGATCTTTGTGTTTTGTGCTCCCGGCTGGTTTTTTCTTGTCGACCGCGCGCCAAGGTTTGATTTGCGCATGGATTTGGTAGCCGAACAAATTATCAGCCAGACGCCGGGTACGGTGACGATTGTCGACGGGCATGCGGGCACTGAGGGTGCGTTCGCTGCCGAACTGGCGTTACGCGACAAGCTTTTGCAGTGCTACGTGGTGCGCAGTTCGCAGTTGTTGGCAAAATCGGACTTCATGGGTAAACGCTACGCCCTAAAAACGGAGTCGCCGCAAGCCGTGTTGGATTTGCTGGATCAGGTTTCGGCAAGTGCTGTGGTAGTTGCTGAAGGCCCGTTAATCGAACCGCATTTTGCCCACTCCGATTTGTTGCTTTCGGCATTGAAACAGCCGAATTCGCCGTTTCGATTAGCGCAAACTTATCAGCACTACCGGCACGATGGCCGAACCTATTTGTATCTGCGCGACACGCCGATACGATTGGATCGGGAAGCGGTCAAGCGTGTCAATTTTCCCGAAAAAGCGCCACTATGACGCATGGTAGAAAAGGCGGCTTGAGCCGGTTATCGATTACACATTCAGCACCCCCGGCAGAAAAAACTCCGCGACCAACAACGGTTGCCGATGGATCGCATAAACCGTTCGCCGCCCCCAAATAGCATCGTCTACACCAACCGCCGTTTGCAAACCTGGCGACCAAATGCCTGTATCAGCCCGACCGAACTGTCTCTGGCGGCGCTCCAAATCCGGATAGGCGAAAATCACTTCACCCAAGGGCCTGGTGCCGAGATGGGACAAATTGCGGTGGGCGATTTCTATGGTCGGCTCCGGCAGGATGGTGCGGGCCAGCACCAAGGGCTCGCCGTCGGCATGCAGCAGCACTTCGCGGATCAATTGATAGCGGCAGGGCGGCAAGCCCAATAGTCGGCATTCGTCTATGAAAGCCGGTTTCCAGCGGTGGAATAACACTTTTACGCCGAAGCGATTGCCGTGGATGCCGCGGAGACGTTTGGTCAGCGAGCCGGTTTCGTTGAGCCAGGATTGCAGATCGTTCGGCAGTTGCCGTTGGCTGCTCTGTTCGTGGCTTTTCCAGATGGGTGGGCGGCTGAATAGAAAACTTTTGTCGGGCAAGCGTTAAACCTCGGCGTAATGGCGGCTATGGCCGATCCAGCGTTGGATCAGCGGTTGAATGGCGTTGGGGTGTTGGCTGTGGATCAATTGCGCGGCGGCTGGGATCAGTTCCAGCAGGGCTCTGTCGCGCTCTAGGTCGGCGATTTTGAACTGTATCTGCCCGGTTTGGCGGGTGCCCATCACTTCGCCGGGGCCGCGCAATTCCAAGTCTTTTTCGGCGATCACGAAGCCGTCGTTGCTTTCTTTCAGGATAGCCAGACGTTGCTTGCCGGCTTGCGAGAGCGGTGATTGATACAGCAGCAGGCAATAGCTGTCCTGATTGCCGCGGCCAACCCGACCCCGCAATTGGTGGAGCTGCGACAAGCCCAAACGCTCCGGATTTTCGATGATCATCAGGCCGGCGTTGGGTACGTCCACACCCACTTCAATCACCGTGGTGGCGACCAATAAATCGCAATCGCGATTTTTAAAGGCTTGCATCACCGCGTCTTTTTCCGCGGCTTTCATCCGGCCATGCACCAGGCCGACACGCACGTTCGGCAAGGCTTGGCATAGATAGGCTGTGGTTTTCTCGGCAGCCTCGCATTGTAGAACCTCGGATTCCTCGATCAAGGTGCAGACCCAATACGCTTGGCGTTGCTGCGCCACCCAATGTTCGATACGGCCGATGACTTCTTCGCGGCGTTCCGAGGAAATTACGCTGGTGGCGATGGGTTTACGGCCGGGCGGCAGCTCGTCGATGATGGAAATGTCCAGGTCGGAATATTGCAGCATCGCCAAGGTGCGCGGAATGGGCGTGGCGGTCATGATCAGTTGGTGTGGCCTCAATCCGCCGTGTTGGCCTTTTTCGCGCAGGGCCAGGCGCTGATGAACCCCGAAGCGATGCTGTTCGTCGATGACGATCAAGCCCAGCTTATGAAAATGCACGCTGTCTTGAAATAGCGCGTGTGTTCCGATCACGATGTTGGCCGTGCCGTCGGCGAGTGCATCCAAGGTGGTTTGCCGGGCTTTACCTTTCAATTGGCCGGTCAGAAACAGCACTTGGTAGCCGGTTTTTGCGAACCATGCGCTGAAGTTACGAAAGTGTTGTTCGGCCAATAATTCCGTGGGTGCCATGATGGCGACTTGATAACCCGAGTTCAGCGCCAACAAGCTTGCCAGAGCCGCTACCACGGTCTTGCCGGAACCGACATCGCCTTGCACGAGGCGCAGCATGGGTTGTGCTTGGCAGCAATCGCTTTCGATTTCGGCGGTCACTCGCTGTTGCGCACCTGTCAGTTGAAACGGCAAGCCTGCCAGAAAGGCTTGTTTGGCAGCCTGGTTTATGTCAAACACCGGCGACTGCCAGCTTTTATAAGCTAACTTGCCTTGCAGCAGCGCCAAATGGTGCGCCAAAAACTCTTCGAACACCAGGCGTTTTAACGCGGGCAAGCCACCGCCGCTGATGATTTCCGCAGACAAATGCGGCGGTGGATTATGCAGGGTTTGTAGAGCGTCGTTCAGCGAAGGGTAACCATGCTCGGTCAACAAATTAGCCGGTAGCCAGTCCGTAATCGCGCTGTCGCTTGTTAAACATAGTGTTAACGCTTGTTTGATGGCTTTACGCAATGCGGATTGGGAAATGCCTTCGGTCAGCGGATAGACCGGCGTCAGCGTGGTTTCCAGTAGTTGCTCGGCGGCAGAGACGATTTTGTATTCCGGATGCACCATTTCCAAGCCGCTATAACCGTAACGAATTTCGCCGAAACAGCCGAGTAGGGTGCCGGGCTTTAGCTGCTGACTTTGTTGCACGGTGAAATGGAAAAAACGGATCGACAAGCTGCCGCTGTCGTCGGCGATGCGGCAAATTACGCTGGGACGTCCGCGCTGGATGCTATCGGTAAATTCGACGGTGCCGCAAACCAAGGTGGTCATACCCGGCATCAACTGGGAAATGGGCACGATACGGCTGCGATCCTGGTAGCGTAGGGGCAGGTGAAACAGCAGGTCTTGGAGGGTATGGATGCCCAGTTTTTCCAGGCGGGCGGCGGATTGGGAACCGATGCCTGTCAAGGTGGTGACAGGCTGTTTATGCGGTTCCGGATGACTCATGAATCAACAGATAAGGCGAAATAAAACGCCCCGTTGTTTTGATCAGTAGTATTCGTTGCGCAATACCATCACGCCGTCCATTTCCACGCCGACGCCTTTGGGTAATGCCGCCACGCCTACTGCTGCCCGGGCGGGGTAGGGTTGGCTGAAGTATTCGGCCATGATTTCGTTGACGATAGGGAAATTGCCTAAGTCGGTCAGAAAGACATTGAGTTTGACAATGTCGTTGAAGTCGCCGCCAGCGGCTTCGGCCACCGCTTTCAGGTTATCGAATACCCGGCGGATGTGCACGGCGATGTCACCGTCCACGACTTGCATGGTCTCCGGGTCAAGCGGGATTTGTCCGGATAAATAAACCGTCTCGCCGACTTTGACGGCTTGCGAATAAGTGCCGATGGCTTGCGGGGCCAGAGGTGTCGAGATGATTTTCTTGTTCATGCTATGCCTTGATGCGGGTAATTTTTAAAACGATGGAAAGTTTTTTCAATTTACGGATGATATTGGCCAAATGCACGCGGTCCTTCACAGCCAGGGTTAATAAATCCACCGAGACCCGATCATCCTGGCTGACCACGGTAATGTTTTCGATATTGGAATCCATGCTGGAGATGGTCGAGGCGATGGTCGCCAGCGAACCGCGTTGGTTTAACAGTTCGATACGGATTTCGGCAGGAAATTCGCCGCTGGCTTCCGGGCTCCATTCCACATCCAGCCAGGTTGTCTGTTTTTTTCTGACTTCGTTGCTATTACGGCATTCGTGGTGATGGACGACGATGCCCTTGCCGGGGTTGAAGAAGCCGATAATCGAGTCGCCCGGAATCGGCCGGCAGCATTTGGCCAGGCTGACGACGATGCCTTCGGTGCCTTTGATAATTAAAGGGGTTTTATGCGTTGATTCGTTGTCGTCGAGTTTGACGGCCGCGTTCACGTCGGTTTGACTGATACGTTTGGCCACCAGGAAGGGCATGCGATTCCCCAAGCCGATGTCTTCCAGCAACTCGTTCATCGAGTGCTTTTTCAAGACCTGCAACACCTGGATGATGCGGGTGTTATCGACATTTTCCAGTTGAATACCCAGGCTCTGCAGTTCTTTTTCCAGCAGGCGGCGGCCCAGATTGATCGCTTCCTGCTGATTGAAGTTTTTCAAATAGGCGCGGATGCAACTGCGGGCCTTGGCGGTGGTGACGTAGTTCAGCCAAAGGGGATTCGGTCTGGCCCAAGTGGCGGTAATGACTTCTACCGTCATGCCGTTTTCCAGTTTGGTTTGCAGCGGTACCAGTTTCTTGTCGATGCGCGCGGAAATGCAGGCGTTGCCGACATCGGTATGCACCAGATAGGCAAAATCTACGATGGTCGCGCCGCGCGGCAATTTGATGATCTTACCCTTGGGGGTAAACACGAAAACTTCTTGCGGGAACAGATCGACTTTTAAGTTATCGATGAATTCCAGCGAATCGCCGGCGGATTTTTGGATTTCCAGTAAATCGCGCAGCCACTCGTTAGCGCGCGCCTGGATGGTCTCACTTTTATCGTTATCTGATTTGTATAGCCAATGCGCGGCAATTCCCGATTCCGAAAGGCGATGCATTTCGTGGGTACGAATTTGAATTTCGATGGGTACGCCGTAAGGGCCTATCAATATCGTGTGCAGCGACTGATAGCCGTTGGCTTTGGGCAAGGCTATGTAGTCCTTGAAGCGGCCGGGAACGGGTTTATATAAATTGTGCACGCAGCCTAAAGCCCGGTAACAGTCGTCGACCTGATGGCAATAAATGCGGAAAGCGTAGACATCAAAAACGTCGGTAAAGGAAATCCGTTTGCTGAGCATTTTTTGATAAATGCTGGCGATGTTTTTTTCGCGGCCCGCCACTGCACCGTCCAAGTTGGATTCGTTTAGACGATTTTGGATGGCATTTTGGATGGTGTCGATGATTTCCTTGCGGTTGCCGCGCGATTTTTTCACGGCATTATTGATGGCCGTGTAGCGGTTGGGGTAGAGCGCCTTAAAGCCCAGCGATTCCAGCTGATGCCTGACATCGTTCATGCCCAGCCGATTGGCGATAGGGGCGTATATTTCCAGCGTTTCCTTGGCGATGCGGCGTTTTTTATCGACCGGCATATTGCCCATGGTTTGCATGTTGTGCAAACGGTCGGCGAGTTTTACCACGATTACGCGCAGATCTTGCGCCATGGCAAGGAACATTTTTCTGACGTTTTCCGCTTGCGCTTCGGCGCGGGAACGGCTGTCGATCTTGGAGAGTTTGGTTACGCCATCAACCAGTTCGGCCACTTCCACGCCAAACTGCTCGGCCAGTTGTTCCTTGCTGATAGGGGTGTCTTCGATGACATCGTGCAGAATAGCCGCCATGATGCCATGGTGGTCCATGTGCATGCTGGCCAGTGTGATTGCCACGGATACCGGATGGCAGATATAGGCTTCGCCGCTTCTGCGGAATTGCCCGGAATGCGCGGCCGCACCGAAATGGTAGGCGCGGACCACATCGTTGATTTGTTCTTGGTCGAGATAGCTGCGCAGGATCTCGCAGAGCTGGTGAAGAAGTTTTTCTTCAGGATGCTCGATAGCAGGTAGCGCTGGTGCGGGTTTGACAGCTATCTCGGGCATGGGTGTTAGATTTCCAGATGGGTTTCCGAAACGTAACCCGCGCGATGCAAACGGTCGATATTTTCTTCGTTGACAAAGCCTGCGGCTATTTCACGAAGTGCCAGCACAGTGTCTTTATCTTTGCCGCGTGGAACGAACTCATCGGCGCCTTTTTCCAACTGCCGTGCTCTTTTGCTGGCGAGTAGCACCAATTTGAAACGGTTTTCAACATTTTCCAAACAATCTTCAACGGTAACGCGTGCCATTATTAAACCTTATCTGAGTTTGCGGGGGGATCTTCGCCCGATAGACTTTAACAGTACTGAGCGGACAGGGTTGAATTATAAGATAAATGACCCACTTAGGCCAATCGAGGCTGCAAGCGGCTAGGTGGAGAAAGTAAAACGACAGGCAATAAAAAGCCCGCTATACGCGGGCCCGTCCTGTTTGTTGTAGTTATTATTGTTATTGTGTTGGACGCCTGCCTTAGGGCAGTTTAGTCAAGCAATTACTATTTTATAGTTATTATTATCAGCCGTTTTACAGGCTGTTTCCCTCCCCCCTCAAAGATGCAACCCGTTAAGGTTGAATGCACTCCGTATTCAAGGTGGGCGCAGTGTATTTTAAAAAAAACCGGGTGTCCAACAAAAAAATCAGTTTTATTTCGGGAAATGGTTTTGCCCCGAAATTAATTTTCTTAAACAAAAACTTAGCTAGCATCAGGTTTTTCTAATGTTTGAAATTAGCGTTCCATTCGGCGCGATTCTTCCTCGCTGAGAAAGAAATTTAGCCGTTCGTTGAGGATGGCTTGTAGCTGAAAGCTGAGATCAGTCTGTTGTTTTGCCAATCTGATTTGCATGATCGCCGCTTCGGTTTCGCCGCTAGCGTAATAGTACTCGGCCATGTAGCGATGCGATTCCCCTGGCTGTTTGAGGTCGGCGAAAATCTGCGCGAGTAGTTCGTAATAATACGGCTGGTCTTTCTCGCTGTCCGACAGGCTTTGTAACACTTGTTTTGCGCGTTGCGGTTGAGCGTTCTTGACCAGGCTGCGGGTATATTGAATTTTTAAGGCGTCATTGCTGGGGAAGGTGTTAATTGCTTTCTCAAATAATTTGCCGGCTTTTTCGTAGTCGTGCGCATCCATGGCCGTGCGGGCCAGCGCGGAGATATATTGCGGTTGCGACGGATATTGCTCGGTGAGTTTTTGAAAAATTTCGCTGGCTGCGGGGTATTGTTGATTTTCCAAATATACCAAGCCCATGCCATAGCGGGCGACAGCTCTTTGTTCCGGCGTGCCTTGCATTTCGAGCGTGGTGAAATGCTGTAGCGGGGTGCGTTTGTCCTGCGCAGTCAGCACGGTAAGCTTGGCCTTAGTCAACAAATACGCTAATGAATCCGGATATTGCCGGTAGGGATAGATTTCCGCTCTGCCGCGGGTGTCGGCCACCCGATTTTCAGATACCGGGTGGGTTCTTAAAAATTCAGGTACGCCCTTTCCGTAATAACGGGTGGATTGCTGTAAGCGTTCGAAAAAAGTCGGCATGCTGCGCGGGTCGTAATTGGCACCGGCTAAGGTTTGCATACCCACCCGGTCTGCTTCTTTTTCGTGGTCGCGGGTAAAATCGATTTGAAACTGAATGTTGCCGGCTTGGATGGCCATTAAAGCTGCTTGGCCCATATTGGGGGACTGGGTGCCGATCAAAATCGCCGCCAACGTGGCGGCGACGGTCGGGATCGACAATTTGCTGGCTTTTTCAATCGATCTGTATAAATGACGTTGGGTAACGTGAGCAATCTCGTGAGCCATTACCGATGCCAGTTCGCTCTCCGCTTCGGTCAAAAGGATCAAGCCGGAATTGACGCCAATGTATCCTCCTGGGCCGGCAAAGGCGTTGATATTGGGGTCCATCACGACAAAAAAGTGGAAGGGATTGGACGGCGTGTCGCTGTGGGACGCTAATTGCCGACCTATGTTCTGGATGTATTGTTGGATTTCCACATCCTGATTAATTTCGGCTTGTTGATGCAAATTACGAAAAAAAGCTTCGCCGAACTCCTTTTCCTGAGCCGGTGAAATGATGGCGCCTGCTGAATCGCCCATGTCCGGCAGTTGGATTTTTTCGATGTCCAAGGCTCGCGGCGACGGACAGAACAGGATCAGGCCAAGGCTGAAAATAAGAGGCTTAATTGTCATGGAAGCTCGGACTGGAAGCAGTAAGTTTGGTTCAATAGCAAAACAATGCGCGGCAAAAACGGGCAGCTTGAACGTGCTCGTATTAAAATAGGCCGAATATTGAATTTAACGATTATTTTACAGCGCGATGAAATATGCCGTACAAGTTAATGCCAGTCCTTACGCCAGCAATGCCGGCCTGAACGCCTATCGGTTTATTCAGGCGGCGTTGGCGGCCGAGCACCAAATTCTGCGAGTATTTTTTTACAAGGAGGGTATTTATCATGCTTTCCGTTATGCCCAGCCGCCTGAGGATGAATTTTCGATTACTCGACATTGGTCGGCTTTGGCTGAGCAATATGGTGTGGATTTAGTGGTGTGCATCTCGGCGGCGCAGCGCCGGGGTTTATTGTGCCTTGATGAGGCTGCACGGCAGGGTAAGCAGGATGACGATACGGCGCCAGGGTTTCGGATAGCCGGTTTAGGACAGTGGCTGGAGGCGACTCTGCTGGCTGACCGCAGTATTGTCTTCGGTTAACTGTGCCATGAAACGCTATCTATTTATTATGCGCCGCTTGCCTTACAGCGGTGGTCATCTGCAAGAAACTCTGGACGCGATTTTGACTGCCGCGGCCTTTGATCAGCACGTCGCCTTGCTTTTTGTCGACGATGCCGTGTGGCAATTAAAAAATCAGCAGCATCCTGGCGGATTAGATTTAAAGGATACCTCGGCAATTTTTCAGGCCTTGCAAATTTACGACGTTAACGATTTGTACGTAGAAGAAGAATCTTTGCAACTGGCCGGACTCACATCCACCGATCTAATCTTGCCTGTCGTCAGTCTGCCGCGTGTCGAAGTTAGCCGCTTGATGCATCGTTACGATCTTATTATTTCTGATTGATGCTGTGGAATTAAACAGTTGAAGCCGCTTAAGCTAAAATTCTTTATTCGTAATATTTACCCCACTTAAGTAGACCGAGGACGAGCACACCATGGCGGATGAAATTGAAGAAAAAAGGCGTTATTTTCGAGTCAACGACACGATAAATCTGCTGCACAAAGTCATCGACAAAAAAAATGTCGACGCCTTGAGTCATGTCTCTAATGATGTATTGGGCAATTGTTCATTGACCTCCGCGTTGGACGTATTGGCGCAGGAAGCGCGCATGTTGTCGCCGCGCCTGGAAAGGCGCGATCCGGAAATGTTTGAATATCTGAAGATCATCGACACCAAAATCAACCTGATCGCCCAGGCGATTAGCGCACAGAGCGAAGAGTTTTCTGAACACGATACTCGGGATGTCAGTCTCAGCGCCACTGGATTAGCTTTTAGCAACGAAACACCTATAGCGGTTGGCGAACTGCTGGAATTGCGGATGCTGCTGACCTCATGTATGGCGGTGATCGTGGCCTATGCAAATGTCGTCCAGTGCAAGGATATTTCCGGTGAAAGCCCGGAGCGGCCGTTTTTTATCTGTGTTGAGTACGTCAATCTCAAAGAAGACGATAGAGAGCTGTTAATCAAGCATGTCGTCAAGAAACAATTGCAACAATTGCGTGATAAAAACGAGTTTTAGCTGCGTAGTCCGGCTTTACTGTGCGTTCGACAGGTTGGCGATTGATCTCTCCTAAACTCAAACAGTTGTTACATGTCCTGGCGGACGGTCAATTTCACTCGGGGACCGAATTGGCGGGCTTGCTGGGCGTGAGTCGTTCGGCGGTATGGAAACACTTAAGTGCGTTGTCCGAGTTCGGTATCGAATTACTAGCGGTATCGGGCAAAGGTTACCGTTTGCAAAGCCCTTTACAGTTGTTGGACGAGCAACAGATTTATCAGCACTTGGAGGGTCATGCTCGATCCTTGCTGGGTGAACTGGAAATTCACGACGAGATTCACTCTACCAACACTTATTTATTGGACAGGGCGCGGCTGGGTGCCGGCATCGGCTCGGTCTGTCTGGCCGAACGGCAAACCGCGGGGAAAGGGCGGCGCGGCAGATATTGGGTTTCGCCGTTTGGCCACAATATTTATTTATCAATTTTGTGGCGTTTCCAGGGTGGGCCGGCTGCGATCAGCGGATTGAGTCTGGCGGTTGGAGTGGCGGTAATCCGGGCGTTGCGAGGTTTCGGGATTGTTGATGTGGGTTTGAAATGGCCGAACGATATTTATTGGCGACAACGTAAATTGGCGGGGATTTTGATTGAGGTGTCCGGAGAAAGTAGCGGGCCTTGCCATGCGGTGATAGGTTTGGGTTTAAATGTGTATTTGCCGGCGCATGAAGGTCAGGCTATCGAACAGGATTGGGTTGATTTGCACGGTATTTTGGCGGAGTCGGTTCATGGTCAACGCAATCGGCTGGTGGGCGAGTTATTAAATCAGTTGTTACCCGTGCTGGCGGAGTACGAGACCCGTGCGTTGGCGCATTATCTCGACGAATGGCGTGGCTACGATTGCATGCAAGGCAAACAGATCGATATTTTTATGCACGAGCAGAGCTTTAGCGGCGTGGTGGCGGGCATCGACGATCAAGGTCTGTTGTTGCTGGAACTCGCCGATGGCCAAATCCGGGCGTTTGCGTCCGGCGAAGTCAGTTTTCGACGCATATGATTTTACTGGTCGATATTGGCAACTCACGTCTGAAATGGACCCAGGCAGAGGCCGGTGTGCTGAAACCGACGATGTTTATGGATTATCGCCAAGCGGATTTTCCGGAACGTTTGCGTGAGTTTTGGCTGAGTATCCCCGCACCCAAGCAAGTGGCTATGGCGTCGGTATCGGAAAATGCTCTGACCGTTTTATTGGGCGACATGGCGCGGGGACTATGGCCTGGTGTAGAGCTGATCATGCCGCAGTCTTCGCAGACAGCTTTTAACGTCAAAAATGCATACGCTGAGCCGGAGAAGTTGGGGGTGGACCGCTGGTTGGCATTGCAGGCTGCGCATCGTTATTATCCTGGGGATACCTGTGTTGTCGATTGCGGCACCGCCATCACAATAGATTTCATCGAGAGCGATGGCAGGCATCTGGGCGGCTTAATCAGTCCGGGGTTGTTGCTGATGAAAAAATCCTTGGCAAACAATACCGCTGCGCTGCCGTTTAGCGAAGACCAGGCAGAGACAAGTTTGGCGGTTGTCACGGCGGCGGCTATCAATAACGGTACCTTGTTAGCCGCGGCTGGTCTGATAGAGGCGGCCTTGGTGCGTCAGCCCAAAGCCTATCAGTTAGTGTTGAGTGGCGGCGATGGGGAGATGTTAGCGCGGCATCTGGCCGTTCCAAGCATTGTAGACGGCGACTTGGTCTTTAAAGGCTTGCTCAATTATTGCCAAAACGACAAAGCCTTATGAAGGTGCTGTTTTTTTTGTTATGTCTGCTGAATGTGTTGTTTTTTTTCTGGAAGCTACATTTTGGTGCGCTGACGCCATCAGTCGAGCCGGTCACTAATATTCCGGCCTTGCTAACGGTCAGAGAGAGACAATTGGCACGGCGTGGAGCACAAATTTCTGCTTATCTGGACAATGCTGCCGCTGAATTGCAAGCCAAGCAAGTGACGGATATTCTGCAGCGCTTAAACCCGCCCCAAGTTGTTTTAGTCTTCAAAACAAGCCCTCATACGCCTAAGCCAACTGGTTCAGACAGGCAGAAAACCGCGATCCATCACTGCTATGAGGCCGGGCCGTTCAGCGATCAGGAGGCGTTGCGGCGATGGGCCAGCACTGAGCATTTAACTGTGTTTAAAGTCGCAAACAAATCAACTATGGTTTCTTCGGACTTTCAGGTTTATTACCCGGCTGGAAAAGATGCCGAACAAACCCGTATCAATATAATGATGTTAAAAGCCAAAGGATTAAACGATGTCTGGCCAATCTCGGATGGTGATATCAAAGGGGCAATATCGCTCGGTGTTTTCAATGATCGGCAGCGCGCCATGCTATTTAAAAACCAGTTGGCCGAGCAAGGCGTCAAAGCGGAAATTAGGCTGCGCAATAAACTCCGGGATGAATTGTTTATTCGGTTCGTCGGGGGGCAGAACGCTATTTTCAAGAATGTTGGCTATACACGAGTGGCCGATATAGACTGTGGCAATGCGTTGAAATAAGTACCCGACGCTGGTCGCATTTGTTCGATGCTATGGCGGTCGTTGAGCCGGATGAGGCTAATTTAGTTTCATCCGGCTTTTTTATGTTCGAAAAATTACTTTGACGCAGTTCAAAACGTGTAATGCACCGATTTGGTGACTTTTTTAGGCAAAAGGCAAAAATCACTCGTAACGTGTCGGTAATATTTACACTTTGCAATTTGTGCTCTGATAACTTATTGAAAAAAAACATAATTAATTATGGCATTATATTTGCTTTATTCTGTATGGGTGGGTGTTGGTATATATCCACCCCCCCTTCTTAGTTGGAATTGAGGAACAATTTTGACTAAGGAGTAAGGTGGTCAAAAGGATGACCAATTGTTAACGTTAATTTAAATGGGGAATATCCATGAAAACGCTTTTATCTTTAAAACTTTGGCTTGCTGTTTGCCTATTTGCGGTTTCGACTGTAAGTTCGGCAGGCATCATTTGGGAATCTACTGACGGCGATAGCAATTTTATCTCCTTCGGTTCTAGTTCATTCCCATTTACTTCAAGTGACACCTTCGGTATCTTTTCTGCTACCGCTGATCTGGCTATTGATGCACCTGTTTACACTTTTAACGGTGTAGGCACGTTTGCTTCTGCTAGCCCTTTCAAATTGGGTCTGTTGACAGCGAGCGGTTGGGTTAGCGAAGCTGGTAACTATGAATTGGGTGCCCCTAATACGTTCTTGTTGACCTTTGTAAAACCAGGCGTAGTCACCAGCAACTTGAGCTTTCTGTTTGGATTCGATCTGAAAGCTGCTGCGAATCAAAACCCTGTCACTAGTGTACCTCTCCCTGCATCGGTATGGTTTATGACAAGTGCTTTGATGGGCTTCCTGTATACTGGTCGTCGTAAAGCGGCCGTTCAAGCTTAAAATTTTTGAGCTTTTTAAACCGGATGGAGTCGTTCTCCATCCGGTTTTTTTACGTCTGTTGAAAATCACCGAGGACCTTTAGATTCCCGCATGGCGAGAGCTTTTAAATCGCTTAGTGGATCATTGTGGCCGTTGGGCTCCCGCTTTCCCGGGAGCGACGATTGATAAACAAGTGAGCAATTAATGGTCTTTCTTCACTGCTTTTCTGCTTAAGAACACGCCAACAGCGCTACCGAATAACCAAATTGGTGCGGGCAGCGGAACTGGCTGAACAGAGCCTGACACGGGTTTAAACGACACTAATTTCAACAAATCGCCATTCAGAAAATCGTTGTTCGCCGCCAAGGTAAAGTAGCCGGAGCTGGTCGGCGCGGAGGAGCCGGCTTTGGCGTAAAGGTTAAACTCACCCGCGCCGCCGTCCCATCTAGCGCTTTTTCCCCAACCGCCACCTTGCGTCCACTGGCCTATCAATTGTTGGCTAAAGTCCAGTGTTTCGCCTGCGCTATCCCAGGTGGCAAAATCGAAATCCGTCATCTGAAATGTGCCGTTTCCCAAGCCTCCCGTGGCGTTGGACACAGTTAATGTGAAAGCCTTGATTGCGTCATTGTTGCTGAAATCGAAAAAAGCCGAGCCTGGATTGGGAATGAGTTGCTCATCCAGGCTGATAAGGCCTTGCGCAGTGGCGGCGTTTCCGAATGCTAAGCCGCTGTAATCGAGACTAAAAGTAACTATTGCGGCGTCGGCGTTGCCGGCCGCACATAATGGGATAAGTACGGTCAGGCCGGTTTTTAAAAGTTTGTTGAGTTGCATATTCATCGTTGTTCTGGTTCATATTGAAAAGGAGACTACGCTGGCCCGGCGGATAGGGCGTTGCCGGGCGAGTGGGTTTTGCTAATCCAGCCTTTAAATTCCCTGGCGTTGCTACGCCCGTAAGAACGGGAATCCGGTTCCTCTCCTGCGCGTCGGCTAGCGCAGGAGAGGCTTTGTTTAAAGCTTAGGCTAACAGCTTGCCGAAATGCCGGGACTGGAACATGTCCGTCCCGGCCCGCAGGTGCTAACCGCCGCTGACTATCATGCTTCGTGCCTGATTCTTTAGGTTTATCGCGTTTTGCATGAGCGTTGTGCGGTTTGGATAAAGCTTGTTCGTTGCCTGTGTTTCGTAATAGAGCGCTTGCTGCAGTTTGTCTAACGCATCCGGATAGGGATTAATGACAGCTTCCTTGAGCACGTCGATAGCGTCCTGAGTATCGGCAATTGCCAATTTCAAGGTTTTGACGCTTTGGTCACCGTTCAACGTAATCGCTTTTTGATCCAAAAGATTGGAGCTGCGGATGTTTTCCAGCACGTTGATGGAGCGCAGGAACAAGGCAACGGCAATCACTTGCGACGAATCCAGTTTGCCTTGGCGGTTGGCTTTGCTGGAGGTGAATGCACCCGGAGAACTGTTAAATGCATCCGAGCTGTAAAACGCTACGGTCTCTTCCAGCGTGGTCACGCTGTTGTTGTGAAAGAACGGCGCGGTATCGGCAGCTTCTATCAGCGATGGCGTGTTAAAACGATTCAATCCCTGATGTCCCGCTGGGCGCGTCGTGGTGCCGGCCGGTGCGACACTGCCGTCGCTGTAACAGGTTTCGTTAAAGTTCGGGCCGCAATCGGTTTGTAGCGTTTGTCCGAAACCGCCATCGTAGGCCAGATTTGGATCGGCTAGATGATGCAACTGGTCGCGCATGCGCTCGACGCCGGTGTCGCGGGTTGGGTTGGCGTTGGTGGTGGAGCTGATGCCGCCGGCGTTGGAGTGGCAGCCGTTGCAGTTGCCGGTAGTGCCGAATAACACCGTACCATCCGCAAGTTTGGGATTGTTTTTGGTGTTGAACAACAGCAAGCCGTTTTGCACCAGCGGCGACTTGAAATACATATTGGCAAGATTGATTTCTTCACTGCGGCCCAGAGACAGCATATAAGCTTCCAACGCATCCAGCTCGGCTTCGGTAGGCAATCTAAAGTCGATGTTTTCAGCGCGAATCAGGGTTTTGGGCAAATGCTGTTTAATGGCTCCCTTGGCGAAATCTCGCAGCGACCCGCCGTCGGGGGCGCCGTCTCCAGACCAACCGATAGCATGAGTATGCGTACCGGCTTGCTGCGCTTCAGGGTCGTGAGCGTTGAAATAATCCGTATCCTGAGTGAATTCGCCGTTACCGTAACCTGGGTTGATGGTTTTTTCGAAGGTCAGGGTGTTGGCAATACCTAGCAGATGCGAGGAGCTACGCATGACTGGCGGCCTATCGAAGCCATCGACATTGGCCACGAACAAACCAAATTGTCTGAGCAGCGCCGGTTTTTCCAGATCGGCTAATACTGGATTGGTTTCGGCTACAAACAGCGGGTCGGTTTTCGGCAGCTTGGCAATGTAGCTGGGATCGATGGTATGGTTGTTGTCCGGCCTGTGGCAAGTGGCGCAAGTACGGCCGTTGCCGTTAAAGGTTTGTTCGGTAAACAGCTGTTGCCCGGTGGCGATCAGTTGCGTCAGTTGTTCGGGCGAGGTGGCCGCCGACGAAGTTACTGCAGCTTGCGCGGTTTTGGGCAATAAAAATTCGAACGCCGCTTGTGCGGGGCGGGCGTTCTCTTCTGTCGTTACGGCGCCTATGGTTGCCGCCGGCCAATAGCGTTCGGTGTAATACAGCCGTTGCAGCAAGCTTGGTGAGCCGAATAACAGGCCGCCGGTTTGCGGTGTCTCTCCGGCCTTGGTAATCGCGACGGCATCCATCGTAAAGCCGGTGAAGCGGTCGCGGTCCAGTTGGGTTGTCAGTAAGTGTTTATCTTCATGGGCTGACAATGGGCCAATTTTGACCGCTTTGTCGTTTAGGTTATTGCCGGATTTGTGATTATCCAGCAGCCAAACATCGTATTCTTCCTGATTGGATAAGCCGCTGACCGCCACGCTTAATTGGCCATTCAGCAGATTCAATGCCGCTTCACCATTGGCAGCGGTAAATTGCCAGGATTGCGCTCGCGAAAAACCCAAGCCGACACGCAAAACCTCTAAGTTTCCTCGTTGTTCGTGTGCGGTTTTCCAGCGTTCGTAGACTTTACTTAAGGCATCGACATTGCCGTGGCCGGTGAAGGGGGCTTCCGGTTTGGGGGTAAGAGCATAGCCCAAGGCGATGGCGGCGACAAAAGCCAAGGGAATTTTTAATTGTTTTTTCATGCTTATAATCCTGGGTTGAGCTAAATAAGGCTGATGCGGCGCACAACGACGGGATTTGATAGAAAGCACGGTTCCGGATGTTTCTGATCATGGTAACCAATTAAATTGTGTTCCAGCGCGGCATCCCCCAGGCCAAAGCAATAGCCATGCCTGATTGTGTTTTATCGTTATCTTGTTGAAAAATCCTATATAAATCAATGATAAGGATTTATTTGATTCTGATTTATTCACCTGAAAACAAGCTTCTTCGGGTCGCTAGATGATTTTTTCGATATGTCAAATTTCTAGCTTTTGGATAAGTGTGTCATATGCCATATCTATGCGTTATATGACACAGTCATTTAGATTGCCGGCGCTAAAAGTGCTGTAAGTTTTCGCTAGAGGGTATGTTTTAGAGGCTTTTGTTGGGAAATATTTTTTTGTTCTGCAAATTCCGGCATTATTTATCCGGTTTTGGGGGGTGAGCTCTTCCGGTGGACGAGTTTTGGCTATTTAGCGTGTCGGAAATTGGGTTATTTACCTTAAATTGCAGACTATCGAGGCCTTGCGGTCGGACTGAGTGGCTTGCGACGTAACTGTGTTCAGTTGATGTGGATCGGCTGTTCTAGGTTAATGGCTGGCAAAACCAATCGCTTTGAGTAGGCCGGGTTCCGGGATATGAATCCCGTCCCCAGTCCTCAATTAAAACTAATTTTCGTAGCCAAACTCGTTTATAAATGGTTGCAGTTCAGGCAGGATGGAAGTGTATTCCGCCCGATAATGCTGCCAACGGCCAACTGATGATGAATATAAAGGTTGCGCGACCTGGCTAAAACTAGGGCTGGCGATGTACTTGCCGGCTGCTTTTTTATGGAATTCGGCGACCGCCGGATCCCACTCCAAACCAATGAAATCAAATACCTTTCGGAATGCCAGTTCGAAATCAAATACCGCATCTTCGTAGCGGAACTCGATATAATCCATCGTTAGTTTGGGTTTGATAGTTAGCCACCAGTCCATGACTTGCGCATAAAACCGGGCAGTACTCTCCCAGCTCAGCAATTGCACCGTTGACGGCGTCGGCAACATGGTTTGCATGAAGCAACTCAAGCAAACGTCACGCGGGTCGCGCAGCAAAAATACCAGTTTGGCGTCTGGAAAGATGCAGTTGATCAAGCCCAGATCGATGGTGTTCATCGTGGTTTTATCCAGCAATAATCGGGTGCCGATCTTATCGCCATACAAGGCGCGGGCCCGGTGCCAGTAAAACGCACGTAAGTGCAGCACGCCTGCTAAATCGAGCTTGCGTAGTTGCTCGGCGACGCTTCCTTGTTCATTCGATATTCGCTTAAGTTCCTTCGCCATCGAGATAACCAAGTCGGTTTCGTCAGCGACAAAAATTTCCGGATGGGAGGCCAGCACTTCCTGGGTCAGCGTAGTGCCGGTGCGCATAAAGCCCAACAGAAAAACCGGTGCGGGTTGGTCGGCGGGGAATTCGGTATTGGCCCAGCGACCGAGTAGTTCGCTATCAAATTCCGTCTTATGCGTTGCCAGCATTTTTGGCACTAAACCGGCGTCTTGGCGTTTTACTTCCGCCAGATGCGGTGCCTGTTCGGCGGCCGCATGCAAATGCGGGAAAACCCGTTCATATTCTCCAAGCTTGTCCAGGATGCGGGCCAACTCTTTATGGGCTCGGAACCTTTCTTCGGTGGTCAATAATGCATTTTGCAATACCTTTTCCAAGCGTTGTTTGGCTCCTTGGTGTAGGCCATCAGCAGCTTCCAGAGTGGCGAGTAAAATCGCCAGTACTGCGCTGTTCGGCGCCAATTTCAATGCTTGTCTACCGGCTGCGAGGGCGAGTTTTTTCTGATTTAAACGAGAATAGGTCAAGGCCAGCAATTGATAGCCGCGCAATTGCCCCGGATTGATTTGTACGGCTTGTTTGCATAACGCCAGTGCACCGGGAAAATCGTTCCAATACTGCAATTGGTCGACCATATCCAGAGCCAGGCCAATGTCGCGGCTTTTACGGGATTTTTTTAACAGCAGCTGCCCGGACTGATGGAGGTGCGCCAAGCCTTCCTCGCGCTGCCCCAGCCAGCATAGCGATTGTCCCAGGCAGGCCTTGATTTGCGGATCTTTAGGGCTTTCCGCCGCTGCCTTGGTAAACCATGCCACGGCTTCGCTGAAATTTTTCTGTTGGACGGCGGCCTGGCCGAGTTGCATGAATGGGGTCATGGTGTTTATCGCTATAAAATCGAATGACAGTTGTCTGCGGGGGCGTTTTTATTGTTAAGCGAAGTTGCAAAACTCGCTTAAATCAATTACGTGAGGTGCTTTAGGGGATTGCGGTTTGCTGTAATTTGTCTTGGCCTCCTGCCGCAGGGGTTTCAATACGTTATTGACACTGATTATATCTTAGCCGCGCCAGCTATTATCACCTGGTTGTGAGCATACTTAGCGTGATGTCGGCTGCCGGTTTTTTCTGGCAATCGAAATCAAGCCTAACAGTCCGCTGCCGAGTATCCAACTCGCGGCGGGAAGGGGTACTGCTGTTGGTGCATCTACGGCAATATCGTCAATTTGCACTTTGAATTCCGCGCCGATTTCGATTATATCCTCAACGCTTTGCGCGCCATGGAAATGTATCCAGACCGCCGCGACATTCGCAAAGTCTTGATTCAGTGCCAGCGTTCCGGAAAAGCCATTTTCAACTGTCTGATAGGCTACTCGGTTGCTATAGTGGGTGCCGTCGCCATTGGTCAAATCCGGGTTCAAGGCGCTGCTAAACCCTATGATTTCGTAAAAATGAATTGCCGGATCAAAATTTTCCGGTATTGGCGTTCCGCCGGCATAAGGATTTCCTTCGGCGGCGTAAGGTGCTTTGAATTGTATGCTGTGCAGACTAAACGCGGTCGAGTCTAGGGCTCTTATATAGATACCCGGTGCATCAGCATGGTAAGACACCTCGGAATCCGTCACGGAATTCAGTGCATGTAGATGCCCCCCGGTATTGATTGCTTCCGACAATGTGCCGACGACAAGACCATTCTGATAAATGCATGCCGTGGTATTGCAAGTGCCATCGGCGCCGGGGGCGGTGTTGGCGTGGCCGTAATAGGCGCCAACCGGTAGTACCGGGTTCGGCGAAGCTCTATCGGGTTTTACGCCGAAGTCGACGAAGGTTGGGGCGGTAATCGCCGCGTCGGCATGGCTACTTGCTGCAAGCATTGCTAACCAAATTACCGCTAAAGCCGGTTTTGCTTTATTCATAAATATCTTCAGGTTGGGGGAAGAGGGAGTTGTAAAAGATTTCACAAATGCCGATAGCCTACTTAAGCCTCACTTCGGTCACGGAGTTTTCCGGCAGCAGTCCATATGCCTGCGAGGCCGGTGATAAGTAGCCAAGCTGCGCTTGGAATCGGCACTGCCGTGGAAATATTGACGTTGTCTAATTGCATGCCGAAGCTGATTCCGATGTCCGGAACGCGGGGAAAGCCGTGGTAATGGATCCAGAAGGCATTGATATTTCGAAAGTCTTCGTTGAGCAGTAAATTGCCTTGGAAGCCATTAGCGACAGTTTGATACGCCACGCGCGTCGAGTAATTGGTGCCGTCGCTGGTCGCGCCGGCAAGGCCTGGATTCGCAGCGTTATTAAAGCCCAGAATTTCCCAATATTCGTTGTCGCCTAGAAAGGCTGTGTCGTCGGGGCTAGAAGAAACTGGCTCGGGTACCAAGTACTGTCCGCCATTGCCGTCATCGTAGGCGGTATAAGTTGGATTATCGCCGTAAATAGGGTTGCCGGCATTAATCGGGGCAAAGAAGTCCATGCTATCTAGGCTAAAGGCGGAACTGTCTTTAGCCCTGATGTATATGCCGGTGGAATCGGCATGATATTGAGCGCGTTTGTTCCCGCTAACTGTCGCGCTATGAATATGTTCGCCGCCTCCCTCGTAAACCACTCCCACCAGAAAACCGTCCTCCTGGTAGCATGTGCCGTAAATAGCCGAGGGCCCTGGGCAGCCGCCTGTTGCAGGGTTTGCCGGAAGATCGGGTTTGCCGGCAGTTGCAGTACCTAAGGCGCTGAATCCAATCACGGTTGGTAAGGTGGGCGGCGTAATTGCTGCCAAGGACTGCGAACTCGCCAGAATAAGGCTGCTGGTAGTCAGGCAGCGAAATATCGATTTCTGCATAGTGATTTTTTCCTTGAAAAGTTTTAGAGGCATGAAAATCAAAGAACATGCCTGTCCTTGATGTGTTTTAAGGCTAGAGCTCAGTGGAATCAAACAGTGGGTCATAGGTCGCAACGTAGGATAGGCAATACGTCAAAAGCTGCCGCAATATCCGTACCATGTTCGTTAGACATTTCGTCGGCCACAATCTTATAAACGGCTGAATCAGGGGTCGGCTGAGGGCATGAGGTGATTCAGCCAGCAAAGGTTTGAAAGGATAATAATTAAACTATGTTATATAGCTACGTATCAACGTAATTGCGGGTGATTACTAGTATTTTTGGCTTTTTGTCTAACGTATAAACCGGTATGCCAGGCAAGTTTAAACTTGAACCCAAATAATCCATTCGCCAGAAATACACCGAATTCTGACGATTTCTAATGGATGCCATTAGAGTAACTTGTTGATATTAGGGCGATTCAGCCTCTAATGGACAATCTGGGTTGAATGCAGAGCTCAATGTCTGCAAATGAACGTTATTCGAATTGCTGATTGCGCATATTCGAACGTATTAAAACCGTACAGCATCTAGGAGGCGGTTCCGATAGGAACACCGCAACGCTTTGATTTTGCTGGTTTACTGGGCAGATTGTTACGGTTTTTAACGAACTTCGATATGCGTATTTGTAACAGGTTCACATGCCGCAACCGGACCGGTTGCCTGGTTTTTAGAGTTTTATAATTCGCAATACTATTTGTGGCATAGTATTTGCTCAAAATTTGGTGTAGCAGCAAGCATGAGCTTGGCTTATCTTGAAAGATGTCGATTGTGTATTGCTTGCAAAAGTAGTCCGTAGTCTTTTCCTGGGCCGGGAGGCGTTGGTTATGACTGCAGGTTCAAAAAACTAAACGGCAATAACAGCAAAATTATAGACATACCCAGACCATGAAATTAAAAGTCGTAGCAGCGTTTTGCCTCATAGCCCATTGCAGTATGGTGTTGTCCGCAGAGATAGGAAGTTCGGTGCCGAGTTGCCCCGCAACTAGCGCAGATAGGACTAATCGGCTAGATATTTCCGCTTACAAGGGCAAAGTGTTAT
This sequence comes from Methylomonas defluvii, assembly GCF_033949435.1. NCBI lineage: Bacteria > Pseudomonadati > Pseudomonadota > Gammaproteobacteria > Methylococcales > Methylococcaceae > Methylomonas > Methylomonas defluvii. The sequence continues at coordinate 106,756 of NZ_JAXARY010000018.1, forward strand.
TGATAGATTTTTGGGCGACCTGGTGCGGCCCGTGCCGAAAAGCGATGCCATTTTTGAACGGATTACGTAATGAACAACTCAAGGACGGCTTTGAAGTGATAGGAATTAATGTCGATGAAGACATCGAGGCTGCGCAAGAATACTTGAAGTCCGCCGCAGTCGACTATCCGATGTCGTTTGATCCAGAAGGCGACTGTCCGCGCATTTTCGGAGTAACAGCCATGCCCTCATCATTTATCGTCGATAAACAAGGCAAAATTCGGATGATTCATTTGGGCTTTCGCGACGAAGACAGAGAAGGGTTGCGCAAGCAGATTACCCAGTTATTGAGCGAATAAGATGTTGTTGGATAACAATCGGATTGTTTCGCTTATATGCAAAGGGCTAGCTCTGATTGTATTGACTCAATGTTTTGGCTGTAGCGCCGTGTCTCCTTGGGAAAGAGGTAATCTTGCCAAAGACGAAATGGCGATCACACCGTATCCAAACAGGGAAGCTTTTCGAGATCATATTTTTACCAGCAAGGAAGCCTCGCAGGGTGGACACGGCGGTTCGGGAGGCGGCTGTGGCTGCAACTAAGCTCGAAAAAAACAAGGTTTTAGCTGCGCTGACATCTGCAGCGTTAGGATTGCCCGGGCTGGATAGTCATGCGGCAACGCCGACGACCCAGGCAGAGGCCAACGCGCAGTACGGCTATTATCAGGAAAGCGATAACCGAATGCGCGTAGAGGTATATCACGGCGATTTTGTGATTCCAATGTCGGATCGCCTGGAGTTTACCTTTAGCGTGGATCGGGATACATACAGTGGCGCGACACCGTCGTTCAGTATGCCCGAGGTGATGGCGAACCAAGCGAAAATAGATCAAAACCAGAATCGTGCCGATGTGATTTCGGCTGCCTCTGGCGGAGTAGATCCGACCAAGTTGGCCGGATATCAAGGTGTAATGTCATTTAAAGAACCATTCGAAGCCTATACAGCCATAGGATCCCAAAGCCAACAGCTCGAATTGAATTTAATCCAGCAGGGTACCGCTGCTATAACGGCGAATACCGATCAACTGCTTACCCAGTATCAAACTGCTAATCCAGCACCCGGTTTTCCGGCGGGTTGGGGACAAACTATTTCCAGCGCAGTTACTATCGATTTTCAGGGAGTAAACGCGGCTGTTTACGGTAAGGCTGATACCAATACTGGCGGGTTCTGCCCGGGTGGAGCGGGGTGTTATCAACAAAATGGCATTGTAGTCGGCACAATTTCCGATCCTCTAAACCCCGACGGGCATCTCCATCGACAAGGCACAATTGCAGATCGTGAAATCCAATACCATGCCGACTCATCGGGCATTTATATCCGCGAATTGGATGGTAAGGCTTTTCGCGCTGCAAATATGTTTTTTAACAGTCTGCAAGCAAATGGCTCAGGCGTTAATGATGTCTGGGAAATCCTCGGTTTTAATTCGGCAGTGAATCAAAACTTGAGCACGGGTGATGGCGCAAATTACGCGAATCGAGTGGCTTATCAACAAGTTGCCACCAACCATACCGGCATTTTGGCTCTTGATTCTTCGTTCTCGAATATTAATGCGCTGTGGATTCATTACAAGGGTTATATACAAGATGTGACAAATTCAGGCGCTGATTTTGAGCTGAGGGTTGACGACATCAATCTTGCGCCAGCGCAATTTGCCAACGCAACACCGGAACAAATTGCATGGCTGCAGGCCTATAGTGCATATCAGAGCAGTCTTGAAACGGCGTCAGCATCTCAGCGTCAAGCTATAATTGATAATGCGGCCGCACAAAAGGCGGCATTCGAAAAGAGCGCCTTGATCAGTATTTACCGCAATTTTCTGAACCAAGTTGTCCCACCCAACACTCGGGTCAAGCAAACGTTCCAGACTCAGCCGCAAGAAACCCGCACGCAACCCGTATTCGGCGCCAAATATTATTTCGATGACGCTACTTTGGGGGTTTCCGGCGGTCAATCGAACGAGCCCGATTTCAACTCAAACTTCGGTTCGGTTAATTTCTCGCAGGAATTCAATAACAAACTTACCACTGTTTCGGCTGGTTATAGTTACACCCACAATGATGTTACGCGAAGCAGTGGTGGGCACAGCGATCATCATTCACAAGATCCGGGCCACAATCCGGCGATTTATCCTGAGCTTGATGAGTCTAGTGAGTCCAATGGGTTCAATCTTGGTCTGTCCCAAGTGCTTAATAAGAATGCATTATTGCAACTTTCGGCCAACTACACCCGGCAAAGCGGATACCTTAGCAACCCTTATAAATATGTGTACGTACGTGGCGAAGTTACTGCCGAAGAATATTATGAGATGTTTAATTCGCCGGAAACCGTAAACTGGAGTGGCATTACAAATCTGGAAATTGTCGGTATCGATTTATTCCGCGAAGTTCGTCCAAATCTGAGGAATCAATTTTCTTTCTCTACCCGGCTGAATCAATATATCCCGGCGGTCGACGCCGCTTTGCACATGGATTATCGTTATTTTCGGGATGACTGGGGCATTGATTCCCACACTATGGAAATGAAGTGGCTGCAAAAACTGCCTTTCGGACTCACCGTTACGCCTAGTCTGCGCTATTACTCGCAATCCCAGGCCGATTTTTTCGCGCCGTATTTTTTGGCACCGCGCGCCGACGGGATGTATTCCAGCGATTTCCGCCTTTCCGGCTATGGTGCCCTGAGCGGCGGTGTTACCGTAGCCAAGCATTTCAATCGTGGTATCAAACTGGAATTGGGCATGGAGTATTACACCCATCAAGGTAATCTGAAATTGGGTGGGGGTGGCGAAAGTGATTACGCCGATTTTAGTTATTGGATGGCGCATGCAGGACTCAATATCGCGCTATCGGCACCGGGACAAATTTTCGGCGGTGGCGCCGGCGATCACCATCATCACCATAATCACGGCGCATCGGCCCCGGCTGGTGTGATGTTCGCGCATATGATGAATAGTGCGGACGACATCATGGTAGGTTACCGATACATGTACGCCAATCAGTCCGGTGGTATGTATCAAGGCTCGCATGCCGCCGGTGACAGCGCTGTGTTGAATTATGCTTGCGGTACAACCAGCTGTATCTCGAGGCCGACCGAAATGGGTATGCACATGCATATGCTTGATTTGATGTACGCACCTACTGATTGGCTGAATCTGATGCTGATGCCGCAGTTGATGGATATGAACATGAGCCTGGAGCAATTGCCGGGAGCGGTTGCAGAGACTGCACACGGGGCTGGGCACGAAAGTCACGGTTTGGGTGACACGCTGATGGTGGCGATGGTCAAGGTGTTCGATGCGCCCGGTCATCATGTGCATGCCGGTGTGGGCGTTAGTGCGCCTAGCGGCGATGTGGGTGTGACGCTGGATGGTAGAGACGAGCCGGACAGCGAGTTACAAGATTACGGCATGCAACTTGGTAGCGGTACCTGGGACTTCAAGCCCAGTTTAACTTATACCGGTCAAATTGGCGATTGGAGTTGGGGTGCTCAACTTAGCGGTACCAAGCGTTTACAGGACCGAAATCCATCGGGTTACGCCTTGGGTGACATGTTTCAGGCCACGGCTTGGGGTGGCTATAGCGTGTCCACTTGGCTCTCGGCCACGTTGCGCGGTATTTATACCGACCAGGGCAAAATACGCGGTGCGTTTAATCGAATAAGCTCTTCGGGTGCGACGGTTGACAGTCCAGCCAACTACGGCGGTAAATTCTGGGATGTTGGCTTCGGTCTAAATCTGAACGTGCCGGATGGTGCGATGGCAGGTCACAACTTTAGTGTGGAATGGCAGCAGCCTGTCGCCGACAAATTTAACGGTTTCCAGCTGGAGCGCGAAGGTGTGTTGTCGGCTACTTGGAATTATGCGTTTTAGAAAGGCCTGGTATTTAGCCACTCAGCAAATATGTAAGTGCTTTGCCTCGGTTTTTCAGAAAATAAGTGATATGGCTCAATTATTCGATTTTTTCGCCAGAGCGAAAGCCGTGGAGCCCGCAGAACATATGATTTCCTAAGGATGGCATGATAACTGCTTTAGCTTTGTCGGGAAATCTGCTGGCTAAGCCCGCTTTCTAGGCGGAATTCCCTGATGCAAGTGCTGAACAAATCGTCGTACACCTCAAAAATTCGGTAAGCCAGGTTTTAGCCTCCCATGGATTGCCGTTGGTGGAGTGGAAAATAGATTTGACCAGCGCTTTTGAATGTAAATGTCCAATCCCCCGAAATCCGGACATTCAAACTGAATGACAGGCCATCGGTCTGTTGTGTAATGATTTTATCTGATGGAGATTTTATCGATGATGAACAAAGCTTTTACACTCAAGACCTTGGGTGGTTTATTTTTGGTTGGCACGGCGGCTTTAGCGACTAATGCTGAAGCGGCGACTGTCGATTTCCAAGGAATGACAGCGGCTACTTATGGTAACGCCAATGAAACAACTGGCGCTTTTATCGGTGGCTGTCCAGATTCCAATTGCTTCGCTCAAAACGGTATCGTAGTGGGTACTGTGGGCGATCCTACTGATTCCGGCGCTCATTATCATCGTCAAGGTACTTCAGGTGATCGCGAAGCGCAGTACCATCCGGATTCCACCGGCCTATATGTGCGTATGGCCGATCTTTCCAACTTCAGCTTGCAAAATATCTACCTGAACGTAACCAATGGCGAGGCGGGTGGCAATTTCGTGCTGTACGGTTACAGCAATGCTATCAACAACGGCTTGCTGACTGTTGCCGGTGGAACTAGTGGCGGTGCCGGTTCAAGCAGTGACCCGGAAGGCGGTAATACTGCACCTATCGCTAGCTATGTCGTAGCTAATGATGGTACTTTCGATCAGAACGTCACTTTAAGTGACCTGTTGGCTGCCGATTCCGATTGGGGTGATATAGGCGCGTTCTGGCTGACTTTCCAGGGCTTTAATCATAGCCCAACTGTCAACTATGCTTTGGGCAGTTATCCTGATTGGGATATTCGTATTGACGATATCACCCTGGATGCGCCTGTTTCAAGTGTGCCGGTTCCTGGCGCGGTGTGGTTGTTCGGTTCCGCTTTGTTGGGCATGATTGCGCAAGGCCGCAGAAAAGCCATGATTTAAGCTGGTTATTTGAAATTCTGCTTGAACTGAAGGGCAAGGCGAGTTCGTCTTGCCCTTCTTTGTTTGTAGCGGAATGGAAGTGGTAGCTATAAAGTAGTCCCTGAAAATGGCTTGCTCGCCGTTGACTGAATAGCTCGAAAATAGGGTAAATGCCTGTAAATCTATGTTGTATATAACATAGATTAATTTATGGAACATTTGCGACCAACAAGGCGCTTGTTGGTAAAAAGTAAATTAGACCAAAGTCTTATAATTGTCGCGTTGACTGTGAAAAATATGAAGTCTAATTTGCAAAGGACGTTTTTTGGTCCGCTATTGATCTAACCAAAAACGGCATTATTTTGTTCACAAGTGACTGACCATACTTTCGGTGTTGGTCTTGCATTCCCACCGGCGCTCTTTAGCGCCAATTCCCATATTTAAATAAGTGATTTAACCTGTTTTTTCTTCCTGGGGTCTGATTATTGTTGGTTAAGGCTAGGCTTTATAAGGCTTTTCGCTATGGCATCGTTTTTGCTGATTCTCGGTTGATGCTTAGCGTAAGGGATCAACAATGGCCTTTTTGTCATTAGCAGTCTAGTTCAGTAGTAACTTTTTAGGACATATTTTTTAGGATAAATCTGATGATAAGAAACACACTTGCCAAAGCTATTTCTTTAGCTATCGCTGGCGGCGCAATAACCCTCGCTGGCGTATCAAATGCTTCAGCCTCCACCACGATGTATAACACCAATAAGCCCATTACCAACGGTAATCCTACCGATGCAGCGGCCTTATCTACCGACGGCTGGACTCGCAATAACAATGGTACTAATACCGGAACCCCTTTGCCTTGGTTGGGAACAGTTGGTGCGGTAAGGCCGTTTGGCTACGAAGGCTTGTCGATTGCGAACTGGGCGGCGCATGTCACGGCTGCGGGAGATTCTTTGGAGATTTCGCAAGCCGATGCCGCGACGCGCTACGGCACTGCATGGGGTCCAGTGGCGGGTACAACGTACTTGGCTAATATCGATACAGCTAAAGGTGCTTGGTTCGATGGCTCTACCGGCTGGGCGCACAATACCGATATAGGCTTGTTCAAATCCGACGTTACCACCGAAGTATCCATCAGGTTAACGCCACTGTTTAATGTTTCCGAGCCCGATAAGTCGTGGAGCAATTTTGGTGTTACGGTTTTTACCGGCATGGATACGGATACATCCAAGGCTACAACCCCCAACTATAGCCACCATGCGGGTTGGAACGAGACCAGTTTTACCGCGGACAACCCCATGGGCACCACCGGCCTAACCTATTTGACGCATGACGCGACCGTAGATGCTACGAACGCATTGGTGTTTACCGCAGTTGCCGGACAGGTTTATTCAATATATCTGGGTGGTAACTCGGGAGAAGGTAACTTTAACCCGCACGCTGGGTATCGATTGAATCTTAGCACTGCGGCTCCAGTCCCGTTGCCTGGTGCTGTTTGGCTATTTGGTAGTGCCTTGGTCGGTTTGTTGGGCTTTGGTAAGCGCAATTCGAGTAAGTTTTCACGGTAAACGCTACTGTTGCAAGAGTGAATTCGCCGCTCTTGCAACGAGACTTGGCGACTTGGCGAGTTGGCTGTTGGTGGCAATGTTGCGGCACACTTGATCAAGCGACGGATAGGATTAATTTAGAGGCAAAAAATGAGATTAACCGATATTGTTATTATGTGTTGTTTGGTCGTGTCGCAGGCAGCAGTTGCCCATGGGCCTATGCCTATGCCGCTGCAACGTGTGCCGGTTCCGCCCGTGCCGGGACTTACCGATGGTCCAAATCCAATTGTTGTGGACAAGAATAAAGCGATCGCTTTAGGTAAAGCGTTATTTTGGGATGTCAATGTCGGCAGCGATGGCATGGCTTGCGGTTCTTGTCATTTCCATGCCGGCGCGGATAGCCGCGTCAAAAATCAAATCAATCCTGGTCAAAAAAGTACTCAGCCCAGCGGGCAGACCTTCGAAGCGTTGCCGACCGGCTTGGGTGGTCCCAATCACGAACTCAGCGTTGCCGACTTTCCGCTACGTCGATATAGCGATCCGCTAAATTCAGCGAGTCAGGTCACCTTTAATTCCGACGATGTAGTGTCTTCGGCAGGTACTTTTAGCGGAACCTTCATTAGTGCATCACAGTTTAGTGGCAATAACGATCAATGCGGCAGAGGCGCTGATCCGGTGTTTCACGTGAATGGTATTGGGACGCGGCGGGTTGAGCCGCGTAACGCGCCAACCGTGATCAACGCGGTTTTTAATCATCGCAATTTTTGGGACGGCAGAGCCAATAACGTGTTTAACGGCAGTAGTCCATGGGGCGACCGTGACCCGACGGCCGGTGTCTGGGAGAAAGTCAATGCGCGTAATGTTCAAAAATCACGCTTACATTTGGTCAATTCTTCATTGGCCTCTCTAGCGGTTGCTCCGCCTTTGAGTGATTCGGAAATGGGATGCAGGCAGCGAGTTTGGCCCGATATCGGAAGAAAACTATTGTTAAGGCAGCCGCTGCAGAACCAAAAGGTTCACAACGAAGATAGCGTGCTTGGTCCGTATAGTTTAAGCAGCGCTGGAAATTTGCGGCCCGGCCTAAATACCACTTATAAAGCACTAATCAAGCAAGCTTTTAATCAGAAATACTGGTCCTATAGCGGTATCGGTCCTTTCGGGGGGCGTCAGGGACAAGCCCCTTACGACCAAATGGAAGCCAATTTTTCGATGTTTTTCGGTATCGCATTACAGTTATACCAAGGCACGTTAATTTCGGACCAGGCCCCAATCGATTTGACCGCACGCGATCCCGATAGCTTGGAGCCTATTTGGACTAACTTAGGGTACGATCAGGAAAAAATTGATACCCTGACACGCGGGTTTGAGGCTTTTACCGGCAACCATTGTCAACTGTGCCATGGTGGGCCGACCTTAAGCATTGCAGCGGTAGCTACCAATGCCAGTTTGGTGACGCCTACGCCGGGCATGAATTATGGACCGCTTAGTCAACCTATTCCTTACGGTTCGAATGCTATCGGTGACGGTGACGGCGGCAGAATCGGCGGTATCACACCAGCCGCGAATGTTGTGACTCGGGACACTACTCGAAATGGCGCTACCAGCTATTACAAATTGATGGACTTAGGTTTTGCCAACACTGGCGTAGCGGACCCGGACTCTGATGTCGGTGTTGATGGCGTGGACGATTTTGGCAATCCTTTGTCATTTACCAAGCAATATGTCCAATACTTGCTCGATAATCCAGCTGGTGTGCTGGATTCGGGAGTCTCGACTTTGCAAGCCTGTGACTTCATTAAAGCTTTGGCGGATAACGCGATACCGTTTTCTCGTTGGTTTGGCGTAGCTGACGGAATTATCGCAGATGGTAGCAAAGAAGGGCTGCTGCGAAACCAAAACTGTACCGTTGCCAGCTCGGCTTACATTCCCACAGCCGCTGCGGCTTTAGCGAACTTGACGACAGAGAAAATGAGTATTGCCACCAAGGCTGCGTTTAAAATCCCAACTTTACGTAACATTGAATTGACTGGGCCCTATATGCACAACGGCAGTATGTCTACTTTGGAGCAAGTCCTTGAGTTTTATTCCAGAAAGGGTAACTTCAACAATGATAACAAGCATATCGTTGTCAATCAGATCGCTCTGTCCGGCCAGCCCGCATCGATACGAGCCGATTTGATTGAGTTTCTGAAAACGCTCACCGATGAACGAGTTCGCTACGACAAAGCACCGTTCGATCATCCGGAAATTGTCGTACCGCACGGACATTCCGGGGACAATGTCGCCGTGACTCCAGGTAATCCGTTGAACAGCAATCTGGCGATAGAAGAAACCATGACCATACCGGCAGTGGGGGCGAATGGTTTGCAAGACCCGATTCGGCCTTTCGATACTTACTTGGCACCTTAGCTGTATGTAAACAAGGTGTTAAAGATGTGGGCTGGGGCGATCAGATTTTGCGTTAGCCCACATTCAATTTGAACTTTAGATTTTAGGATTCTCAACATGGGATTTGCAAATAACGGAAGCGCTAGATTTTTTTACCCGACGGTCGTCGCAATATTGTCGGTGTTTTACGGGCAGCAGGCTCATGCGGTAAGCGTATTTAGTAATTATGCCACGCTCACTTACAGTCTTTCTTCGAGCGCTGACGGACTCGATATCGACGGATCTTTTGAAATGTTGGGTAGTCCGGACTCTTTCTTGATTGCCGACAATGGTACGGTTACGTCAAGCCACGGTGCCGGTTTGTTTCCTTTAACTCTTGACACACCCTTAAGCTTTTCTGTGAGCGGTCAAGACAATGCCGGTGAGTTTAAGTCGCAGCATTACGGTGTATTCAGTTTGAATTTTTTTAATTCCAGCACGGCTGTAATCAATGTCGATTTAACGCTGAACTATATACTTCATGCTGCAGTTGCCGGTGAAACTGCCGACAGCGATGTCTATCTTGATTATTACAGCTCAGACTACACTTTTAGCGGTTTCGATAGTCTTAACGCCACGCTTTCAGTGCCTTTTTCCGAGCAGTTCACTGTCAATGGCAGTTCCGGAGTATTTAGTTTTTCACTCAATCCCGGTGAATCGGAAACGCTTTCGGCTGACGTTAAAATTGCGAGTACTATGCTGGCTGCACCAGTGCCATTACCCGCTGCGGTTTGGTCGTTTTTAGTAGGCTTGCTGGGAATTTTGGGTTTTAAAAAACGTAAACAGCCCACCATTGCTTAAAGCGTTAGGGATAAGCCGGTTCATGGTTTGTTGTGCCGGATTAGATCACTCTATCCGGAAGTTCCTCGCCTGTGAAATAGGCCTGTAAATTTTCCAGCACCTTTTCCCCCATCGCGGTGCGCGTTGCAATCGTGGCGCTGCCCAGATGGGGCAGGAGTTGACGCATTGTCCAGCGTCAATTAGCCGGTATCAAGGGCTGCCTGGATGTGCCGGCATTGACCACTTCGATCTGGCGATTTCGTCGCATGACGCCGGTATTCCCGAGATGTGGGGCAATCCCTAGGCCTCGCAACACTTTACCAAGGTATTAAACCGACGCTGTCGATGCCAATACCCTGATGAAATATGTGGAGCGCATGGGTTTTTGTCGCTTGGGCACGACCATCAATCAACGCCTGACTTTACGTGGGTTTGTTCGTCGCATTGATGCTCTGCCCGGTCAGAAGGCCGCCGACAAAACCATCTGTACGTGCTGAGTTCGACGCAGAAAAACCCGAAGGCGTTGCTGCGCGATGCCAAACTGGCGATCAGTCAATTGGAAAAACGCATTACTGCGTTGGTTACGGAAGCGATGATTGGGGGCAAGGCTCACTCGGAGCTATCGCGTATTTTGAATTTGTTACCAGCAACAGGCATTAACCAAACCAGCGCCATTGCTTTGATGGGCGAGCTGTTGTTACTACCGGCCAACCTGTCCTAGCGCGAGTGGGTCAGTTTGCCGGGCTAGATCCCAAGGCCTTTGAACCGGGCAAAAGTATGCACAAGAAAATGCCGCCATCCAAAGTGGGTAACAGGCATATTGGTTAGGCATTGCATATGCCGGCTCTGAGCGCCAAACAAGATGATCCCTAGGAGCCCGTCGGACTTAAGTTTTTTTAAGCCGAAAATTTGGCGTCAGCCAAATGATCGAAGCCCTCAAGCTGTCGTAAAGTTACTCAGCCGGTCTTGAGAATTGATGTAGACGCGCT
>NZ_JAXARY010000019.1:0-109897 GCF_033949435.1 Methylomonas defluvii
ATAAACTCATTATCGGCGCCATGATGCGAAAATTGATTCATGTGGCGTTCGGCGTCTTAAAATCCGCCAAACCCTTCGATTCGGCTATTCATTTGGCTTGACTTGGATAACAGTATCTACGCGGTTTTCTTTGGACGTGGCTCTTTCCGACTCGCTCTGCGTGGAACCTCAAAAACAAAAGAACGTTCCGATCTTGCCGGCAACGACCTACAAAACCGCCCGCACCAATAGCCAATATGCCGGGTGGGCACGGTCTTTGTGCTTACCTGGCATAAACCTGTACCGATAATCGATTTGCAGAGATGCTCACCCTGCGTTTTGTTTTCTCTTGATTTTGGTAGTGGTGTTCTCCCGTTACTCCGCGCCAAGCATCGCAGCTCTTGTGCCCCGTGGGTGTTTGGCGAGAATAGCCCGTCAGGGGCGATGCAGGTATGCCGCGCGCTTCCGAATCCCCCCAAAACCCACCACCAAGCCACTCACAAACAGCAACAAAGAGGGCGGTAACGGCACAGCCGTGATGATGTTGAAGCCGACGCTGGTATTAATCGCCAGTGATCCTTGATTTAAAAAGATCAAACCTTGGTTGAGATCATGCAAATCGCTGGTAATCGCGATATTCAAGTTTCCCGCTGCGATAGCCTGAAAATGCAAAACCGCTAGAGAAATGAACGAGCCCACGTCATTTGCACTTAAGCCCGGAAAGGCCAGGCCGGCAGCGGCTAAATTCACGCCATCCTGTGTTGAAATGTCGTTGAACAACGGGTTAATGCTGCTACCCAAGAATTGCGCCGCTCCCGTGCCGCCTAATTGCGTGTTGAAACCAAAGCCCAACACCAGTTCGTCCGGGCTGGCATTAGCCAAAGGCGCGAGCGCCAGCACTTCAATATCAAAATGATCACCAATATGGGTAACCCCTGAGGTTTGTTGCACCGCCAAAAAAGTGGGCTCGGTGGGCAACACGATGGCTAACGGTGATATTGATCCCGAATTGGTTGGCGTTTGTCCCGCTTGGCTTGCAATACTACCGCGAGGCAAAATTTGAATGTCACCCCCTGTAATAAGTGGTGGTTGTTTAGCTTGCAGATTTCCTGGGGTTTGACTCGTTTGGAGGTCTATATTGTCGCCAGGGTAAATTTGAATATCGCCGGATGTGCTAAGCGTGCTCGCTTGGTTCGCACCGGACCAAAATGCCAACGCAAGTATCAGGCAATGACGCCATGTCATATTTTTCATAAAACCTTCTTTAACAAATAAAAATTAATCGGCAATGTTTGCGGTCGTTACGGTTTGCTGATCGCTGTGTAGTTATTGAAATAGCCATACCAAGTCCGGTAGTCGGCAATGCTGACGCAGCCGGTTGCGTCATAATCCGCTTCCCGGTTAAAACCAGCCTTGCCGCTGCATTTGCCAACTTGAGCCTTGATCAAATTGGCATCGGTACCATCGACATCGCCGTCGTTATCCAAATCACCCGGTACGAACAACTTGATCAACAGCGGATCGTGATCCGATGAGCGATAAGCACCGGCCGCGTAGAAGCTGCTTAATTGATTGGCTGTTTTGAACTCGGTGTTGTAATCCAGAGAGCGTGGTTCGTCGGCGTTGATATGCCATTCGCCGGCACTTTTAACTTGCGGCGCGAGTGCGGCATTCGCTAGGCCATGATCCAGATAACCGGCCGCGCCATCGAATACGTAACTGTAAGCGGCCTGATTGCCGACGAAAGTTTCCAGCAGGTTCTGGTAACCGGCGTTTTTCAAGGCACTGATCGGGTCTTCTTGAGCATAGCTGTTCAGGTCGCCGATGATCAGGGCATTGTTGGCGCCGTTGTGGGTAGGATCGCCAGCCAACCAGGTGGCCAAGGCTTGCGCAGCATTGGTGCGGGTTTGGTTGCAATTGCCTTGGCCGTCGCCGGTGTCGGGATCATTGACATCGTCACAAGCCGAACCTTTGGATTTAAGATGGTTGACTGCCACGGTCAGCAACTTGTTGGAAGCCTTATCCAAGAAAGTTTGGGCCAGGGCAGGGCGGTTTTTGGTGTCGATAAATAAGGGGTTTACCGAAGAATCCAATATTGCCACCGCGCCGACCGGCGTGGTTTTAGCCGGTTTGTAGATGATGCCAACCGCGATCTCATCGGTGCCGACTTTGCTCAAGCCCGGATTGATATAGGCATACGTGCCGGCGCCGGCCAGTTGATTCAAACCATTCACCAGATCGGCGATGGCGCTGCTGCTGCCGTAGCCGTCGTTTTCAATTTCCATCAAACCTACCACATCGGCATTTAAGGCATGGATGGCCGGAATGATTTTGTCGCGCTGGCGGTTGAATTCGACCAGGGTATTAGCGCCGCGAGCGGTTGGGAAGCCGCTGCCGACACCGTTACCGTTGAAGTAATTCAACACGTTGAAGCTGGCGACTTTCAATGAACCCAAATTCGATAGCGTGGGCACCGGGCCGCGGGCGTTATCGGCGACAAAAGTCAGTGGCTGAGTCGGTTGCAGACGGTACACGCCAAAATCGTAAGCCAACACGCCGGTAGCGCCCACCACCGCATCGCCGCTACGTAAAGGCGTGGCGGCGCTGAGACCGGTCGGTTGCGGATAAATTACCGGGTCTGGGTTTTGGATGTTTGAGCCATCATCCACGGTCAGCTGATTCAAGCCATTTTGCGCCGCAGCATCGATAGCCGCTTGGCCGGGAGTGGCGACTTGGGTGGGTGTCAATAAGCGGCCTCCGGACGAAAGTAAAAATTCACCGAAGCGGCCCAGGTTGAAATTTTCGCTGACTGTCAGGGTTTGCGGCAGATAGATCAACATGCCTTCCCAGCGTTCAGCGTTATTGTCGGCGTTGTCGAAGGGTAAATTTACTTCAACCGCGGTCGGTAAGGCGTTACCGGTGGCGCAAATGTCCACTGAGCTGACGCTTTCCAGGCGGGTCATATTGAAGGTTTCGGTGACGGTGCCGACGATGTGGACTTTATCGCCGACATTGACCGGCAAGCTGGAGGCGACGAACAAGCCTTCGGACGTAGCCGGATTGGCGTCGGCACCATCGATTTGCTGCACGAAAAAGCCGTTCAAATTACCGCTGCCTTGGAAGTCGGCGCTGACCACGGCTTCAACATGTTGCACGCTGCCGCTCAACGGACTGACGCCGCTGCTGCCTTGGATGGCGCTGATTAGGGTTGCCGCTTGGCCGCATTGGGAAACCGGTGGCGGCGGTGGGGTGACGCCGCCGAAGTTTTGGCCGTTGTTGACCGCGCCAAATGAATTTGTGGCTGGGGCGTTCCAGGTAAAGTTTTCGTAGCTGTTGCCGGTGCCTTTCAGTTGTAAGGATTGGCCGACGGGAGTTGAGTTAGTTTCCGCTACGCCAATATCCAAGCTGGTCATGCCGTTGGCCGGGCCGCCTACCGCTGTAAAAGGTGAGGGCTCGTAACTTAAAAACTGCACCACCGTGCTGCCGTTGACCAAGGCAATGCCGTCTGGTGCACCGTTTTGAATGCCGTCTGCCGGATAGCTGAAGCTCAGCGTGCCGAAGCCGGTGCCGGTTTGATCGGCTATCACGCCGCTTAAGGCTTTGCTGTTATAGCTGGCGCCACCGTTGCCGTTATAAAGCACCAACGACCAACCACTGAGGTTGGTGCCGGCCGGGCCGGCGATTTCGATGGCCTCACCGCTATCGGTGCCGACGTTGTCGTAATGAATTTCGTTAATAAACACCGGCGTGGCTGCCTGGGCGTTGCCGAAGCAGCTGAGGGCGCTCACTGCGGCCAGCAGCGGGTAGCTGCGGATGTGCTTTGCGATCATGGTCGGATGGTCTCTGTGCTTAAAAATCAGTAAGCAGGCTTGGATGAGCCTGAGCTGACTCGCAGAGAGACGCACTCATCGGCTTAAGGGGGAAAGACGACGAGCGCGTCATTGGGTGACTTCCCAAAATTCTGCAAGCCCGCTCACATTTTCCGGGATTACGCTTGGAGGAGGGTTAAGAAACCGTGACGGTTTGGCGAAGTTTTTGTGACATGTAATACAAAGCTAAGTAGGCCGGTTCCGGCAAGGTTTGGAGTTAGCCAGGATGCGGCAATTCTCCATCGTGCTGCTGCGTCAATTGCGGCGCTTCCTGGGTCAGCCAGCGGATTAACTCCAGTCTGCCGTCTTGATGTTCGACAATGGCCGTGCAGCTTTCCACGAAATCGCCGGTATTGACGTATAAGAAACCTTCTATTTCCTTGATTTCGGCATGATGTATATGTCCGCAAATCACGCCGTCCAGGCCTTCGTTTTTCAGGGTGCGGACAATGCTTTCTTCGTAATCGGAGATAAATTGCACCACATTCTTGACTTTGAATTTCACAAACGCCGCCAAGGAGAAATGCGATTGCCTGCCGAATAGGCGTCTGAACAAGCGCAGGAAGCGGTTGATTTCAATCAGCCAGTCGTAACCCAGGCTGCCGATTTTTGCCAACCATTGGTGATGTTTGGCGATGGTGTCGTATTCGTCGCCGTGGACGATCAGGAAGCGTTTGCCGTTTACCGTGGTGTGAATATCCGAGTTTTTGACGACGATGTCGCCGAACACGTAATCGTCGTAATCGCGGACGTTTTCGTCGTGGTTGCCGGGGACGTAGATAATTTGCGTGCCGTGTCTGGCTTTGCGCAGGATTTTTTGAATGATGGTGTTGTGATCACGCGGCCAGTACATTTTTTTGGACAAGGCCCAAAAGTCGATGATGTCGCCGACCAGATAGAGTTTTTCGCTGTCGTTATGTTTTAAAAAATCCAGCAGGGCATCGGCCTGGCATTGGGTCGAGCCAATGTGTAGGTCGGAAATCCAGATGGTGCGATAGAAAGAGGTATTCATAAGCAAACGCCAAATATTAGTATCGGACGAGGGTTATTCTTGTCTGCATTTATGACAGCAGCATGACAGAGCCGGCTTGTCGCTTCTTTGCCGAGTAATGCGGGCAACGGATTATTTTTGGCGTTTTGTGCAGACTTTAGATCGTCGGCTCTATAAATATATTGTTTAAAAACAATGGCTAACGCGCCGGGTTTTGCGTGTCTATCGGGTTGTGTCACATTCCTGTAATCTGCTTGTTCTAAGGTTTGCTTATTACCGAGACCCTGGCCAAACAAGCAAGAGAACTGCCGATGACGAAGCAAACAGACACTCCCAATAATGTGCATACCTTGCATGCGTATGACACCGATTTAGGGCATATGCACAGTTTGATGCTGGATATGACAGACCTTTTGGTTTACCAACTGGAACAGGCGATGCAGGCGCTGGACTACGGCGATGCCGAACTGGCGCAAAAAGTCGTATCACGGCATAAGAAGGTCAAGCACTTCGAAAGCAAGATTGACGGCGAGGTATTGAACATCATTGCCCGGCATAGTCCGGTGGCAAACGATCTGCGCTATGTGTTATCAACGTCGAAAATCGCCGTAGAGCTGGAAAAAATCGGTGTTGAGATTGTCGAGTTCGCCAAACTGATTACGGTGTTGTTCGACCCTAACACCAGCGACCCCAATCAAAAGCTGTTGGCTGACATCGTGAAAATCGGCGGTTTAATCAAGCTGATTTTGGACAAGTTGATGGTGGTTTTCGAAAGCCGGGATACCAAGCAGGCATACGCCTTGTTGGAATGCGACAGGGATTGCGAGTCGGAATTGCAGGAGGGTATCAAGCACCAATTGACTTTGGTATTGCACGACGCCCGAATGATTCGCAGAGCCTTGGATGTGATGCAAATGATGAAAGCCATGGAGCGTTGCGGCGAGCATTGCCGGAACATTGCCGAGCACGCCATTTTTATGTTGGACGGTATCGATGTGCGGCATGGTGGGCTGGCGGCTCAGGCTAGTCTTGCTGGTTAAGCATTTGCGCGCGGCTGCCTCTTCGGTATTTGCCGTCATTTAAAAACAAAAAAGCCGGCATTGCCGGCTTTTTAATGTGGGTAAATGCCAAACCGTTATTTGTGAATTTCCAAATGCAAGGCCCGGTATTCTTCGGTCAGTTTGTGGGTTGGCGCGTAGTGGATCAAAGGCTGGGCATCGCTGTGCGATTCGCGGACTTTCACCGAGGTGGAGATTTTGGTCTCCAGGACCGGCAAGCCCTCGGCGATCAGGTCTTCCACTAACTGCCGCGGCAGGTTGGCCTGTTTTTGATATTGGTTGACGATGACGCCTTCCACTTCCAGTCTGTCGTTATGATCGGCTTTGACTTCGGCGATGGCGCGCATCAATGTGTACAGTGCTTCACGAGCGAAGGTGTCGCAGTCGAACGGAATCAGGCATTTTTCGGCGGCGATTAAAGCTGATAGGCTATAAAAATTTAAAATCGGCGGGGTGTCGATATAGATTTGCTCGAAGCCTTCCAGTTTTTCCAGCGCCTCTTTTAATTTGTAGATTTTGTGCCGGGATTCCAACCGGCTTTGCAAACCTTCCAAATCGCTATGGGATGGCAACACGAAAAGGTTGGGGAAGGGCGTTTCATGGATCAGACCGTCCAAGCCTTCCTTGCCGCCGCCGAATAAGCCCAATCCCAGGCTGTCTTTGAAAAAATGGGCGATGGTCTTGTCGGAATCGGCGACTTTATTGCCCAGCAAATACTGGGTGGAATTGCCTTGCACATCGAGATCGATCACCAGGGTTTTTTTACCCTCTACGGCGCTGATGGCTGCCAGGTTACAGGTAATGGTAGATTTACCCACGCCGCCTTTCTGATTGAAGATCACCCTGCGCATAATCGCCCTCGATTGCTAAAAAATAAAAGCCCGCATTATAAGGTTAAAGCCTGCAATATCAAACGCGCGAGAAACTGCCGCCCTTGCATTCCGGGCAGGCCGGTATCACGCTGGTGGATTTGAAGGCGATTTGTTTGCCGCAGGCATCGCAGACAAAAGTGCCGGGGCCGGCTACCTCACCGCTTTTATAAGGATGATAGAGCTTGGCTTCCATCTCCAACGCGGCCAGCTTGACCTTGGTTTTGTCGGCAATGTCCATGAAAGCGTCCAAAGCAAAGTTCTCGATCAAATCGATGTCAAACTTCAACCATTCGGACAACGAATTGCTGTCGTTTTGTTGCGACGGCGCGGTGGCGACGTGTTCTACGTCGCGCATCACATAGTCGGCGATTTTATTGATTTCTTCTTGAGTGTGGCCGCCCAGCGCGCTGGTTTTTTCCTTGGCTATTTCCAATGCGTCGGCGACGGTGTGTAAGGTATCGTCCAGGGCTTCGTAAAGATGGCCCATCAGATCGTCATACGCTTTGATCAGTTTGTTTTCGCCCATGGCTGCTCCTTGTGTTGTTTTAATTTTCACGCTTTAGCTTTAAGCGTCTCTAAGGTATTCTAGCGCCTTTTTACAGCAAAAGACGAATAGGATGGAAGAGCATTACAAGCCGTCGGAAATAGAGCAAAAAGTACAGGCCGACTGGGAAAAATCCGGGGTGTTTACCGCTTCTGAAGACACCGGCAAAGAAAAATACTATTGCCTGTCGATGTTTCCTTATCCCAGCGGCAAGCTGCACATGGGCCACGTTCGCAACTACACGATAGGCGACGTGATCAGCCGTTTTCAAAGAATGCAGGGCAAGCATGTGTTGCAACCTATGGGTTGGGATGCCTTTGGTTTGCCGGCCGAGAATGCGGCTATGCAAAACAAGGTGCACCCGGCCGACTGGACCTATTCGAATATCGATTACATGCGTGACCAGCTGAAACGTCTGGGTTTTGGT
The DNA here is from genome assembly GCF_033949435.1 of Methylomonas defluvii. Classification (NCBI taxonomy): domain Bacteria; kingdom Pseudomonadati; phylum Pseudomonadota; class Gammaproteobacteria; order Methylococcales; family Methylococcaceae; genus Methylomonas; species Methylomonas defluvii. The sequence goes on from NZ_JAXARY010000019.1 coordinate 7,741, forward strand.
TACGACTGGAGCCGCGAACTGGCGACCTGCGATCCGAGTTATTACCGGTGGGAGCAATGGTTTTTCATCCGTCTGCTGGAAAAAGGCCTGGTTTATAAAAAAACCGCGCCGGTCAACTGGTGTCCACACGACCAAACCGTGCTGGCCAACGAACAAGTCATTGACGGCTGCTGCTGGCGCTGCGATACCCAAGTCGAGAAAAAGGAAATCTCGCAGTGGTTTTTAAAAATCACCGCTTATGCCGATGAATTGCTGACATCGCTGGATAAACTGCCCGGCTGGCCGGAGCAGGTCCGAACCATGCAGGCCAACTGGATAGGTCGTTCCGAAGGTGTGGAGATGGATTTCGCGGTCGATGGTTTTGACGCGCCGATCCGCATCTATACCACCCGCCCCGATACCGTGATGGGCGTGACTTACGTCGCGGTCGCCGCGGAACATCCGCTGGCCTTGAAGGCCGCCCAAGCCAATGCCGACATCGCCGCCTTCATCGAGTCCTGCAAGTTGATGGAAACCTCGGAAGCGGCGATGGAAACCATGGAAAAGCGCGGTATCGCTTCCGGTTACAGCGCTATCCATCCGCTGACCGGAGAATCGGTCCCAGTATGGATCGCCAACTTCGTGTTGATGAGCTATGGCACGGGTGCTGTCATGTCCGTGCCTGCACACGATCAGCGTGACTATGAGTTTGCCAAGAAATATGGGATTGCCATCAAGGAAGTCATTGCCGCCGCGGACGGCTCTGACGACAGCGTTGCGGAAAAAGCTTTTACCGATAAAGGCATATTGAAAAACTCAGGCGAATTTGACGGCTTGAATTTCAAGCAAGCCTTCGACGCGATCGCCACTAAACTAGCTGGCTTAGGCAAGGGTGAACGCAAAACTAACTTTAGATTGCGCGACTGGGGTGTCTCGCGGCAACGTTATTGGGGGGCGCCGATTCCGGTGATTTATTGTGACGACTGCGGTACCGTGCCTGTCCCAGACGATCAATTGCCGGTGACCTTGCCGCGCGATGTGGTGCTGGACGGTTCACAATCACCCTTGGCCGCGCATCCTACTTTTCCGCACACCGATTGCCCGAAATGCGGCAAGCCGGCGCGGCGCGAAACCGATACATTCGATACCTTCATGGAATCGTCCTGGTATTTCGCCCGTTACGCCAGCCAGGATTGCGATAGCGCGATGCTGGACCAGCGCGCCAACTACTGGTTGCCGGTCGATCATTACATCGGTGGCATCGAACATGCGATTTTGCATTTGCTGTATGCGCGTTTTTTCACCAAATTGTTGCGCGATGAAGGTTTGGTGGTGTGCGATGAGCCGTTCAAGAACTTGTTGACGCAAGGCATGGTGATCGCCGAAACCTTCTATCAAATTGACGATCACGGCCACAAACGCTATTTCAATCTGACCCAAATCGATGTCGAACGCGATGGCAAAGGCAAAATAATTGGCGCCAAATTGCTGGAAGATGGTTCGCCGGTCACCGTCGGCGCCGTGGAGAAAATGTCGAAGTCGAAAAACAATGGTGTTGATCCGCAGGTCTTGATTGATAAATACGGTGCGGATACGGTGCGCTTGTACACGATGTTTACTTCGCCGCCCGACCAGTCGCTGGAATGGAATGACGCTGGTGTGGAAGGCGCTTTCCGTTTCCTGAAACGTTTGTGGCGGCAAGTCTATTTGCATGTCGAAGCCGGATTGCCTCAGCAAGCGCTGGACAAGGCGGCCTTGAGCGATGATCAAAAAGTGTTGCGTCGCCAGTTGTATCAGGCGTTGCAAAAAGTCACCGACGATATGGCCCGTCGCCATACCGTTAATACCGCGATTGCGGCCAACATGGAGCTGGTCAACGCGCTGAATAAATTTGAAGACAATAGCGATAATGGCAGGGCAACCCGTCAGGAAGTGTTGGAGGCTATCGTCTTGATGCTGGCTCCGATTATTCCGCATGCGGCTCAAGCATTGTGGAATCAGTTGGGGCATAACGATGACATCGTGCTTGCCGCTTGGCCACTGATCGACGAATCCGCATTGCAACAGGACGCCATCGAAATGGTCGTGCAAGTGAACGGTAAGCTGCGCGGTAAATTATCCGTTGCGGCAACGGCGTCCAAGGAGCAAGTCGAAGCCTTGGCCCTGGCCGACGACAATGTGCAGCGTTATCTGGAAGGTAAACCGGTGAAAAAGCTGATTGTGGTGCCGCAGAAACTGGTGAATATCGTTGTTTAAACGCTGGGTTTTCGAGAAGCAAATGATAAATCACTTGAGCCGAATGGTTTTGTTTGGAACTTTGGCGCTGCTGCTTGGCTGCGGATACCATCTGCGCGGTTCGATAGAGATGCCGGAAGTGCTGAAAAACATGTATGTGTTTGGTGCTTCCACTCCGCTTCAGGGTGAGCTGCAGTCCATCATGAAGGCATCGAAAGGCAAAATAGTGGGTTCTCCCAATGATGCCGGCGTGGTGGTCAAGGTGCTTAGGGAAGACATGCGTAACCGGGTACTGACCATCGGTTCAACCGGTAAATCCAGCGAGTCCGAGCTGGAATATTATCTGCGCTTTCAATTTTTCGACAGCAAGGAAAATGCGCTGATGGACGAGCAAGTGATCGAAATTTCCCGGGAGTTTTTTAACGACCAAACGGCGGTACTGGCGAAAGGCAACGAAGAACAATTGATTCGCAACGAAATCTATAAACAAGTGGCGCGGATGATATTGGCCAGAGCCAGGATAGCCGTCGATACGCAGAAAAAATAAGTATGCGTTTAAAGCTTGACCAGTTGACCGCTGCCTTGCAGAAAGAGCTGGCACCGGTTTATCTGGTGAGCGGTGATGAGCCTTTACAGCTTGGTGAAGCGGCCGACGACATTCGGCGTGCGGCTCGCACTGCAGGTTATCTCACCCGCGAAGTGATTGCCATCGATACCGGTAACGAGTGGCCGCAATTGACGCTCGAAGCCGAATCCCTTTCTATCTTTTCCGACAAAAAACTCATCGATTTGCGCTTGCCCTCCGCTAAGCCTGGGTTAGAAGGCGGCAAAGCCCTAAGCGCGTATTGTCAGCGTCCCCCCGAAGATACCGTTTTGCTGATCACCGCCGGCAAGCTGGATAGCGCGGCGCAGAAGTCGCAATGGTTTCAGACCTTGGATAAAATTGCGATCACCGTGCAGGTCTGGCCATTACAAGGGCCGGAGTTGTTGCACTGGTTGCAGCGCCGCGCGGAGCGGAAGGGCATGCATCTTGACGCGGAGGCATTGAAAAGCCTGGCCGTGCGAGTCGAAGGCAACTTGCTGGCCGCGGCTCAGGAGCTTGAAAAACTATATATCTTGCACGGGGCTAACCGTATCAACAAAGCCATGGTTGAGGGCGATGTGGCTGACAGCGCTAGGTTCGACTTGTTTAAGTTGATGGATGCTTTGTTGGCGGGGAAGGTGAATAGGGCCGTGAAAATTCTTGCCGGGCTCAAAGCGGAAGGCGTCGCAGCGCCGGTGGTGTTGTGGGCTATCAGCCGCGAAGCCCGAACCCTGGCCAGTATCAAGACTGAATTGAAACGCGGTAGTAACCCGGACGTTCTCTACAAAAAATATCAGATCTGGGACAAGCGCAAGCAGTCGGTGCATGAGGCCTTGCAGCGGTTGAAGAGCAAGGAGCTACAGGGTATTTTGCAAGCCAGCGCCAATGTGGATTGCCAAATCAAAGGCCAGATTAACGGCGACGAATGGGAGGGTTTGTTTAGGATTTGTTTGTTGTTTTCGAAGGGCTCAGGTATCCGCGCAGTGGAATATTAAAGCTACTGTCCAAAAGAAATTTGAGCGGTAGCTTTAAGATGGAATTGAATGCCTTAACCAGTGATTTTTTTACGTTTGCCGGTACTGAGTAAACCAAGCAAACCGCTACCAAATAACCATACGGCGGTTGGTACGGGTACCGCTGTCAGTTGCATGTAACCGTCGGATACAAATTTTTGACCGTCTGCATGTCCCTGAACGCTGTTAAAGTTAACACTTTGCAGTCCTTTAGTGGTAATGGAAAAGAATGCGTCTGCACCGCCGATTGTATTTGGACTATACACAGCCTGGTCGGAACCCGATGCAGCACCAGCAAAATTCAGGGTTAGTTCTTGGCCTCCAGTACCTTTGAACAAACTGCCGTTTCCGGAGTTTATACTCCCCCAAAGAATTCGTTGTGAGTTAACGTCAGAAAAACCGGTGTCGTTGATGAAGCTGTGATCAGGAGTAGTGTCAAAATACAGTGCTACGTCGCCTGTCATGTTATCCACAGACTGGGTATTACCGTCGATGCTGTTGGAATAGTTACCAAAAAAATGAGCAACCGCAGTCAATTCATAAGTTGATCCAAGATTACCGTTTGAGACGCCAACGAAGCCTAGGTCGTGTGACCTCACATAGGATTGATACCAACCCTCTACCGTTCCAGATGTGGCACTATTGGGTGTGAATTTTATCATGGCGGCGCCAGGGGCAAAGTCGTAGCTGTCAAACGGTCCAACTGCGGGTCCTTCATCGCCGGCAGCGTTTGGTGCTAACTTATAATCTGCAGTACCAACCCATTGTGTACTCGCCATCGCAGCAGGGGCGGCAATAACCAGTCCTGCCGTTAAAATTGCATTTCGCTTGAGATGCTTGCTTAAAGTTTTACTGCTCATTGCTGTACCTCATAAAAGTTAGATTGTATTCCCCCAAAATGCGGTTATAGCTGATTTTGTGAACCAACACAAATTACAGTTCTATTACTGAAACTCCCCGAATGGGCTTTCAGTTTAGTCGCAATGGAAAGCGTAAATCATCTGAGCCGGGGCTCACTACAAATTCGTGTGCAATGTTCAATAAAAACAGCGTCCTGCTTGTACAAGATTTTTCTGGAAAATGCCCGCTAGAAGTCGTGGGAAGCTTGATAAAAGCCGGTTGTTCTAAAAAGCAAATGATCGACGATACACTGAATCGTCGGAATCTTTACGCCGGGTGTTCTGGGGCAATTAATGATTTCCCAAGGTGTCGATGGCGACGATTGTTGGTATTGTTGTTAAATGGGCCCAAAATGACGAAGCCAGGAAATTTGGCGGCGTTACTAAACACAAACACCAACGCAACTGCAGCCATTTTGTTTGAAAGACTATCCGTTAATCGTCTTAGAATCCGTCACAATAGCCCGGATCATTTTTTTCATGCAAAGTAAACCCCTTATCCCACAGGAAGCCCTCAATGCCTGCTTGGTACGCAGATAATTCCCAATCGATAGGCAGGACGCCTTTAGTACGGATCAATCATATTAGCCAAGGATTGAACGCGACCTTGTTGGTGAAAATTGAAGGCCGTAATCCTTCTTATTCGGTGAAATGCCGGGTCGGTGCGGCGATGGTCTGGGCGGCGGAGCGTCAAGGCCTGTTGACGCCGGGCAAGACTTTATTGGAAGCCACCAGCGGTAATTCCGGTATTGCATTGGCTGCGGTGGCGGCTGCGCGTGGCATTCCGATCACATTGACGATGCCGGACAACATGAGCCAGGAGCGCCGCACGTTGTTGTTGGCGTATGGCGCGAACCTGCGGTTGACCGATGGCGCGCTCGGCATGCGCGCGGCGGTGGAGCAGGCCGAGGCTATTGCCGCAGCCGACCCTGAGCATTATCTATTGCTGGAACAGTTTAAAAACCCGGCCAATCCGGCGATACACGAACAAACCACCGGCCCGGAAATTTGGCGCGATAGCGGCGGTCAGGTCGATATATTCGTAGCCGGCGTCGGCACCGGCGGCACGATTACCGGTGTGTCGCGTTATCTGAAAAAGCATTGCGGCAGGCCGGTGCTCAGTGTCGCGGTCGAGCCGGCCGGCAGTCCGGTCTTAAGCCAGACTCGCGCGGGCTTACCCGTGCAAATTGGGATACACGGCATTCAAGGCATAGGTGCCGGCTTTGTACCGCAGAATTTGGATTTGTCGTTGATTGATTTGATCGAGCCGGTGGAAGACGCCGAAGCCATTGCCTATACACGACGGCTTGCCAAGGAAGAAGGGATTATGGCCGGGATTTCCAGTGGCGCGGCGCTTGCGGTTGCGGTGCGGCTAGCCAAGCGTCCGGAACATGCCGGCAAAGTCATTATCGCGATGCTGCCGGATTCCGGTGAGCGCTATTTGAGCTCGTCTTTGTTTGGTGAATAACCCCCGCTGTCAATGTGAACAAGCCACGTGCTATAAGTGGCTGGGCTGGCCAACTTAAATCGGGCGTTAAAGCTAGTAAATCTGGTTTGGTGTTGCGGTTTCTGCTTCAATAGCCCATTTTTGGCAAGAATGACGCATGAACTATTTGACGATTTTATCCGCGCTGGCCGGGGGAGCCATGATTGGGCTGGCCGCCGCTTTGCTGTTGTTTACCCATAAGCATACCGCTGGGATTTCTGGCATCGCCGCAGGCATGTTACCGCCTTGGAACGAGAGCAGTGTCTGGCGCGGCTGGTTTCTGGCTGGCCTGCTGGCGAGTGGGCCTCTTTATCGCTTAAGCGGTGCAGACATTACGTTGGATTTGGCAGCCTCGCCTGGTTTGCTGGCAATTGCCGGCCTGCTGGTGGGTTACGGCACCCGGCTAGGTGGCGGCTGCACTAGTGGGCACGGTGTTTGCGGTATCGCCCGCTTGTCCATGCGATCCATCGTCGCGACGCTGACTTTCATGCTGACTGCAGGTGTTACGGTGTTTATTACTCGTCACTTGCTCTAAACCGGAAACTTGCTATGAAAAATACTGTTTATTTGTTCGCTTATGGTCTGTTGTTTGGACTCGGCTTGATTGTCGCCGGCATGAGCAATCCGGCCAAAGTCTTGGCTTTTCTGGATGTAGCGGGGGCGTGGGACCCCAGTCTGGCCTTGGTGATGGCTAGCGCCTTATCGACGTTGGGGCTGGCGCGTTATTTGATGCATCGTAATAACGACGCGGCGGACCGCGAGCAAGAGCCTTCGGCTATCGTGCCGGCCGGCGTCGATGCCAAACTGATGAGCGGTGCGGCGATATTCGGCGTGGGCTGGGGCTTATCCGGTTTTTGTCCGGGGCCGGCTTTATTGGGATTGAGTGCCGGCGTGTTGGGTAATTATGCGTTTGTTACGGCAATGTTTGCCGGGTTTTGGTTGTTTCGCTTGTTGCATCAACGCTAAGAAGCCACTCCTATCAGTTAAGGATTAAGCCCTTAGGATTGATGCCAATTTCGCGTCAGCCGGGTCTACGGGCCAATCTGCGGCATCAACAGAATCCAATGGCAAATTGCGGACTTCAGCCTGCCACTTGCGGATGAATTTGCCGTCAGGATCATAAAGCCGGGTTTGTTTTTCCAGATCAAAGTGCCGTTGGCCACGCGGGTCGGCACCTACGCCGGCCAGGTATTGCCAATTCCCCCAATTGCTGGCCACGTCGTAATCCAGCAACTGTTGTTCAAAATAAGCTGCGCCGAAGCGCCAATCCACTGCCAATTCATTGACCAAACAACTGGCGACGATTTGCCGGCCGCGATTGGACATATAGCCGGTGGCGTTCAGTTGCTTCATGCAAGCGTTTACTAATGGATAGGGCGTGTAACCGTGACACCATTTTTGAAAGCGTTCCGGATAAAAGCAGGTTAAAGGTTTGCGTACTTTAATGCCGCGAAACGCAAACAGTCGCTTGCCGTGCTGGTGGGCATACCATTGAAAATACTCCCGCCAGAGTAATTCAAAATACAGCCAATAAGTGGATTCATTGGCGCCATTCTCTGCTTCGTAGCGGCGTAAACTGGAATAAATTTTTCTTACCGACAGATTGCCATGGGCCAGCCAAGGCGAAAACTTAGTTGAATTTTCCCAACCGTCCAGTTCGTTGCGCAGGTCTTTGTAACGGCTGGGGTAGCTGCTGCGAAAATACGCTTTAAACTGTTTTTTACCGGCGGTCTCGCCGCCATGAAACGCCAACTCAGCATCGAGTGCTGAAACGGCCGGCAAATACACCGGAAAATTCAATAGCCAATCCGATTTGGGTTCCGGGGTGGGGGGCAGCGCATCGGGCGGCAGCAAAGGATGATCGACCCGCAATCGCTCGACGTTATCCTTGAACGGCGTGAAGGACTTCGGCAATTGGGTAAAAGGCAATTCGTGCAGGTTGAACAGGGTTTGCGTGTCGGATTCGACAAAACGCAAACCCGGCAAATGTTTTTGCAGCGCCAGCCATTGTTGCCGCTCCTGAAAACCAGCATGGCGGCTGCGATAAATCACCGATACGCCATGCTTAGCCACTAGCCCACCGATGGCCGCAAGCGGTGTTTCGTAACAAACCAGCAGATGTTGTCCGACTTGCTGAAGATTTCTATCCAGATCCTGTAAGGCTTCTTTCAAAAATCGCCAACGCTGTGCCGACAAATTAGCCATCCCGTATGGGTTGGGCGCCAACCAGGCAGGGTCCAGACAAAACACGCAAAGCAACTGGTCGACGACCGCGCTGGCTTGTTGCAGGTTGGCGTTGTCATGCACCCGCAAATCATTACCAAACCAGTAAAGTCCAATTCTGCGCATTGCCGTCTCGTCCTGATAAAAAATGCCGGCATGCCGCCGGCGAGAGCTGAGGTTTACAACCCTATTTAGCTGATAACAAGGCGCTGATCTTAGAATCCAGCTGTTCCGGCGTCACAGCGCTGGGGAAGGCCGCCACGCTGTTGCCGCTGCGATCAATCAAATATTTGTGAAAATTCCAGGCCGGCGCCTGACCGGTGGCTTTAATCAGTTTTTGGAAGAAACCGTTCGCTGCCGCGCCTTTCACCTGACTTTTTTCCAGCATGGGGAACGTGACGCCGTAATTGATGTAACAGACGTTTGCAGTTTTTTCCGCTTCGCTGAACTCCTGATTAAAATCATTGGACGGAAAGCCAACTACCACCAAACCCTGATCCTTATATTTTTGATATAAGGCTTCTAGGCCCTTGAATTGCGGGGTGTAGCCGCAGTTACTCGCGGTATTGACGGCCAGGATCACCTTGCCTTGAAACGCCTGGCAAAAATCGATTTGCTCGCTGGAACGAAGCTTGGTCATCTTGTAATTCAGCAATTCCGGGCAAGGCTCGGCGCCGGCTACCGACACGGAGCACGCCCAGAGGCTGGCGACTAAAAACGCGGTTTTCATCATGGTTCCTCCTGATTCTTTATCCTTGAGCATACCAGTACTGGTTAAAAGTCAACCTTGGCTGACTATCGCCATTAATGCGTTTGCAGCATGCCTTGCTTGACAATAAAGTCAGCGACCGCTTCCAAGCCATTGCCGGTTTTGATATTGGTAAACACAAAAGGCCGCTCGCCGCGCATCTTTTTGGCATCCCGGTCCATCACTTCCAGCGACGCGCCGACATAAGGCGCCAGATCGATTTTATTGATGACCAATAAATCCGAACGGGTGATGCCGGGGCCGCCTTTACGCGGTATCTTGTCGCCGGCAGAGACATCGATCACGTAAATCGTCAGGTCAGCCAATTCCGGGCTGAAGGTCGCGCTGAGATTATCTCCGCCGCTTTCCACCATCACAAAATCCAGCTCAGGCCAGCGTTCGCACAACTCGTCCACCGCCGCCAGATTCATCGATGCATCCTCGCGGATGGCGGTATGCGGACAGCCGCCGGTTTCCACGCCCAGGATGCGCTCTTCCGGCAGCGCCTGGCTGCGAATCAAAAACTGCTGGTCTTCGCGGGTGTAAATGTCGTTGGTGACCACCCCGATTTCGTAATCGTCGCGCATCCTCTTGCACAAGGCATCCACCAGCGCAGTCTTGCCGGAACCCACCGGGCCGCCGATGCCTACTCTTAAAATTTGTTTGTCGTTCATGTTGTCTCCAGTTGCCCCGACACTATCCGGGATTTAAAAATGCCAAATCTCGATTCCACTGCGCTGCGTTGAGGCAGCGTTTATCGGTTGGTGCGAATTATTCCAGCCTTTAAAAACCGTTCGCCCTGAGCCTGTCGAAGGGCCTGCCAGCTAGGGCTTCGACAAGCTCGGCCCGAACGGAATACCTGCGATAAAGAGCGTAGGGTGGACACGATAAGTGCCCACGCGAAACCTCATGGCATCACGACCGAAACAGCCGCGAATACTGCATTTCGTGCCGGCTGCTGGCCAGGGCCAAGCCAAAACAACTGCCGCCGATTTCATCGTCTTTCAATTGTGATGCGCTCTCGACCAAGCCCGGCAACTCGCCGGCCAGACTTTGCAACAACTGCTGCCCCGCCACCTGGCCCAGCGGTACCAATTTAATCGCGCCCAACACTTGATTTTCCAGCCAGCCCCATAAATAACCGGCTATCGCATCGGCTTTATCGATTTGCCAGCGTGTCGCCGCCAACGCAAACAAGGTCGCCAATGTAGCATCGGGCCGTTTTTGCCAAACCTGCGCTTCCGGCATCTCTAACTTGACCAACAAGCGCGCCAGGGCCTGCCCGGTTTGCCGGTCTTCGGCGCGCAATTCGGCAGTTTCGCGGTAAGCGGTTAGGGTTTGACTCCAATGCGTGACAGCCTTGATGTCATTAGTCTGCCAAGCGTCGTACAGCCGCGCCAACAACGGTGCGTCGACCTTGCCTAAACCGTTGTGCAATAAACCACGCAGCCAATCGCCGGTTTGCTCGGCATTGGTTACCCAGCCGTCGTGCACCGCAGTCTCCAGCCCCTGTGAATAGCTGTACATCCCAATCGGCAAACTGGGGCTGACCAGTTGCAGCAGCCGCAGCAGGCTTAAATTAGTGACCATGACTATGGTAAGCGCCGGCTTCCGGCTCGAACGGCAGGGTGTCGTGCTCGACGGCTAAACCCAATCCGATCAGCATTTGATCCAGTACATAGTCGGTCAAAAACCGCAATTCGCCGGGCAGGATTTGCAAGGCTACGTGACGATTGCCCAAGTGATAACAAGCGCGGGCAAACAGCAACGGATCGGCGCATTTCACTACCGACAGTGGTTCCGGCGCGGCGTTGATTCGTACCTTGAAACCCTGGCCGTTGGTGAGGATTGCGCCGTGTCTCAGGGTTTGGCCCCTTGGCAGGAACACGCCGACTTGAATACCACCTTGGGTGGTGGCCGGTTGCCGGGATTTTTGCCGGGCCTCGAAGGGGAGGGTGAGGGTGTCGTCTGGGGTTTCTTCGGTTTGGGTGGTTTCAGTGAGTTTTAGCATTTTGTATTTTGTGTAGGTTGGGTTAGCGAAGCGTAACCCAACACGTCGGCTTCTAGATTATTTGATGTCTTTTGGTTTTGTTGTGTCGCTATCGCGACGGGTGTTTTATATGTCGGTTCGCGGACCGACAACCGCGATACTTTCTTTTGCTTGGCCAAAAGAAAGTATCCAAAGAAAAGGCCACCCGACATTCCGCCTTGATCCTGTGCTTCTCGCTTTTGGCGAGGGTTTTCGGAAGGGCCGTCCCTGGCCCTCCGAAAACGAGCGGCATCCCTGCCGCTCCCCTGCGGGCTATTCTCGCCAAAAGCTGCGATGCTCGGGGCGGAATAACGGGACCAAAACCATCCCCAAGCGCAACAGAAAATCCCCAAAACCTAGGGTGGGGCTATGCTTTTCGTGAGAAGGCAACAGTAGTACGTAACCTATTCGATGATCTCACTAATAAAATTGTCTGTACCAAATTGGTTTCCACCATATTTAACTTGGTATTCAAAATCAAATCCCTCAGCAAATTTTAGGGCTTCTCTTTTTGTTTTGAAAAATCCAGCTAAATGCCAAGGATTATTTCTTATCACTCCCCACCCACGTCGCATCATAGGGTTCAGTCCGTCAAGCGTTGGGACTAATGTGTTGAAATAGGATAGGAATTCAAAACTAGTGGCCTTGCCAACACCAGGAGATTTTTCGTCGCCAAGCAAAGATCTACTGACCACTCCTACAACTTCACCAGACGAATTGAATACTGGACCGCCGCTCATTCCTGAAGGCCAGTTACATTCAACTTCTAATACAGGATTGGGATGGTGTTGACTTGTACCAAAAGGATGAAGCTTTGTAATTCTTCCGTAGGCGGCATACATCCCTTCAGTCAAGGTAGCAAGTTGGCTATCTTCAGTTAAGAGTTGACACTCTAGCTCAGGAAAGCCAATCGCTAAAACTATTTCTCCAATTGACGGATGCCAACCAATGGCTTTAACTGGAATTGAGTGCGGGGTCAGAGGGCCAGCCTGCGATGTTGCTGTGATAACTGCTAAGTCCGCCAACATTTCCATGGAGCTTTCACCTCTTAGTTTTGCTATCGGATCATCCTTTTCCCACATGGCAGAAACAATTTCGCTTGCTAAGACAAATGCTTCAGCAGGGATTTTTACTGAGCCTATGACCAACCCCATACCGAGGAAAAGTACTAAATGGTCTCCTTTGGAGAAATTTGGACTATTTACTGCCGATGTTTTTTTTAGTTGATCTCGTGCAAAATCAATTACATGATCAGCAGTTAAAAATGTACCCCATCCATCTACGTGGAATGCTGTGCCCATCCCAAAGATATTTCCTTTCATATCTTTTCTGAAAACTGGAACAACAGCTTTTCTTAACCCAAAAGGATCCTGAACTAAGAATGGTTCAAACGGATTTCCTGGCAGATGCTCCAATATTATGCCGGGTTCGTTTTTTATGATTGATTCGCAAGTCTTTATATCAAATGGTTTAATTTTCATTTCTAGTCGCGTAAGCCCGATAGGGTGGGCACGATTTAGTGCCCACGCGGAAATAAAATCAAATGGTGGGCAAAATTGTCCACCCTACGCCTACACCCAATAACCGCTGGAGTGAATCATTCCCGTTATTCCGCCCCGAGCATCGCAGCTTTTGGCGAGATCAGCCCGCAGGGGAGCGGCAGGGATGCCGCTCGTTTTCGGAGGGCCAAGGATGGCCCTTCCGAAAACCCTCGCCGAAAGCAAGACGCGCAGGATTAAGGCGGAATGTCGGGTGGCCTTTTCTTTGGATACTTTCTTTTGGCCACGCAAAAGAAAGTATCGCGGTTGTCGGTCCGCGAACCGACATATAAAACACCCGTCGCGATAGCGACACAAAACCCCAAAACCCAGCAAAGCTATATCCACATAAAACTGTGAAAAACCTCACGCTTCTTCAGCCAGAAAGTTAACAGAGAAAGCCCTTCAGTTTCCCTAAATTATCACCGTCCCCGCTAATTACGCCGCCAGTAAAACCACAGCGTAAATGCCGAAGGACACGCTGCCCTTGAATTTTCAGGTAGGCCAATTTTTTACCCGAGAAGCAAGTACAGCGTTAACTCATCCACTCTCGTGTTTAATTTACAAAAGGTGAAGGTCATGAAAACTATCAAAAATCTGTTTCTAATGCTGTCTGTCATTGCTGCTTCCATGTTTGGCGCCAGTGCGGCCAATGCGGCGACTTGTTCCGCAGGCTGGGTGAATGTCACCGGTGTTTACGAATATAACGTTAACGGTACGACGTACGGTTATATCTACACCGTGCCGGAACACAACGTACTGCCAGCCTATACCAACTATTTCGTAACCTATAACAAAGAGGCTTTGATTCAGGCCAAAATGGCGCTGCAAAACCATCAAACTTACTATTTGTATGGTGACTCAGGCACTGCTGCCTGCCCAACCTCCGGCTCTTATCGCTACTTGGGTACTTTATCCTACCTGTACGAGTACTAATCGCGGCATCCGATCATGCGGAATCTTTGGTCTGGTCCATCCGACCGAGATTCCGCTCTGAGTAACATCAACCTAGGTCAAGATCATGAACAAACTTGTCTCAATACTGGGTGTGGCTAGCGTTTTTGCGAGCGGATATTTTGCCGGTCAGCAATTCCCCGGTCGCGGCGACAGCCATTCAGCGGCGCTGCCCGAGAATAACGCTTCAGTTTCCGCGCCTGTTATCGCGGTCGGCGCTAACAGAAAGCTGGATATGTCGCGGACAAACGTCCCGGTCTCTAAGGAAATTCGGTTGCCCCCTCACGAACAGCAACGGCAGGCGCTCGCTAATGGCTTGTCTCCCGAAGATGAGGTTGCGCGTAGCGAAGCCAATGCCGACTTGATTGCGTCGATGCGAGCCAACCACTTACCGGAAGAGCAGGTCGCTCAATTGGAGCAGACTCTGAAAGATCAAGAGTCCGCCACGCCCGTTCAGCCTGAAGAGCCGGTATCCGAACGAACCAACGCGGAATTGAGCGCCGAGCTACGCGAAAGCCTAAAGCAATCCGGTGCTCCGCCGGAAATCATCAATGCCATGGCTCAGCCACTCGAAGCCGGCGCAACCACCACGGACGAACCGGTTCTACCGCACAAAAACCATATCCCAGGTTCCTAGTTTTAACGGATGGCAAACACTGCCATCGCTTCAGTTGCATACAGTTTGTTTTCGGCAGGGCCACGGATGGCTCTACCGAAAACCCTGACCCTTCTCAAAACAGGAAATACCGCTGCGCCATCGGCAACACCACCGCCGGTTCGCAAGTCAACAACACCCCATCCGCTTTGACTTGATAAGTCTGCGGACAAACCTCCATCACCGGTTGGTAGTCGTTCAATTTCATATCCGCCTTACCAATGTTGCGAGTATTGCGAACAACCCCGACCCGCTTCTGCAAGCTCAATTGCCCTGCCACGCCGGCCGCTACTGCCGCTTGCGGCAGGAAGATCATCGATGTATTGGCGGCGGTGCGGCCGAAGCTGCCGAACATCGGCCGGTAATGCACCGGTTGCGGGGTGGGGATGGAGGCGTTGGCGTCGCCCATCGGCGCGGCGGCGATCAGGCCACCTTTCAGCACCAGGCTGGGTTTGACGCCGAAGAAGGCCGGTTGCCACAACACCAGGTCGGCCAATTTGCCGGCTTCGATGGAGCCCACTTCGTGGCTGATGCCGTGGCTGATGGCCGGGTTGATGGTGTATTTGGCGATGTAGCGTTTGATGCGCTGGTTGTCGCTGCTCGCCGGATCGCCGGCCAGCGCGCCGCGCTGCGTCTTCATCTTGTGCGCGGTCTGCCAGGTGCGGATAACTACTTCGCCGACCCGGCCCATGGCTTGCGAGTCCGAGGAAATCATCGAAAACGCACCCAGGTCGTGCAGGATGTCCTCGGCGGCGATGGTTTCGCGGCGGATGCGCGATTCGGCAAAAGCCACGTCTTCCGGGATGCTGGGATCAAGGTGATGGCAGACCATCAGCATGTCCAGATGCTCGTCGACGGTGTTGACCGTATACGGCCGGGTCGGGTTGGTCGACGACGGCAGCACATTGTTCAAGCCGCAGGCCTTGATGATGTCCGGGGCATGGCCGCCGCCGGCGCCTTCGGTGTGGTAGGTGTGGATGGTGCGGCCCTTGAAGGCGGCGAAGGTGTCTTCGACGAAGCCCGACTCGTTCAAGGTGTCGGTGTGGATCGCCACTTGCACGTCGTAATCCTCGGCCACACCCAGACAGCAATCAATCGATGCCGGCGTGGTGCCCCAGTCCTCGTGCAGTTTCAGGCCCATCGCCCCAGCCTGAATTTGTTCCACCAACGCGCCGGGCAGGCTGGCGTTGCCTTTGCCGAGCAAACCAAAGTTCATCGGCAGGCCGTCCAGCGCGGTCAGCATTTGTTGCAGATGCCACGGCCCCGGCGTACAAGTGGTGGCGTTGGTGCCGGTGGCCGGCCCGGTGCCGCCACCGATCATCGTCGTCACCCCGGAGCACAGCGCTTCCTCGATCTGCTGCGGGCAGATGAAATGGATGTGGGCGTCGATGCCGCCGGCGGTCAGTAGCTGACCTTCGCCGGCGATGACTTCGGTGCCGGGGCCGACGATGATGTCGACGCCGGGCTGCACGTCCGGGTTGCCGGCCTTGCCGATCTTGAAGATGCGGCCGTCCTTGACGCCGACGTCGGCCTTGACGATGCCCCAGTAATCGATGATCAGTGCGTTGGTAATCACCAAATCCACTGCGCGGTCGTTGCCGAGCTGGCTTTGGCCCATGCCGTCGCGGATCACCTTGCCGCCGCCGAATTTCACCTCGTCGCCGTAGACGGTGTAATCGGCTTCCACTTGCAGGATCAAATCGGTGTCGGCCAACCGCAAACGGTCGCCGGTGGTGGGGCCGAACATGTCGGCGTAAGCGGTTCTGCTGATTTTGCTCATGCGGTTGTCTCCAATGCGCCCATCACCTCGCCGCGAAAGCCGTAGACTTTGCGTTCACCGGCGAAAGCCACCAACTGCACCTCGCGCTGCTGGCCCGGCTCGAAACGCACCGCCGTGCCGGCCGGGATGTCCAAGCGAAAGCCGCGCGCCGCTTCACGGTCGAAATGCAAGGCCGGGTTGGTTTCGTAAAAATGGTAATGCGAGCCGACCTGAATCGGCCGGTCGCCGCTGTTGGCGACCAGGACTTTGACGGTGGCGCGACCAACGTTGATTTCGATGCCGCCGTCGGCGGGGAAGATTTCTCCGGGGATCATATTGGGCTCCTTTTATTCATTTTTTTTCGCGTGGGCACGATAAATCGTGTCCACCCTACCTATTGGATTTTCTTGGTTTTCTGGCGAATTTTCGTAGGGTGGGCACAGTCTTTTTGTGCCCACGCGATGGCTAAACAATAGGCTCATGTACGGTGACCAGCTTGGTGCCGTCCGGGAAGGTTGCCTCCACCTGCACGTCGGGAATCATTTCCGCCACACCGTCCATCACGTCGTCGCGCGTCAACAAGGTTCGGCCAAAGCTCATCAATTCTGCGACGCTCTGGCCGTCGCGGGCGCCTTCCATGATCGCGGCGGAGATATAAGCCACCGCTTCCGGGTAGTTGAGTTTCAAGCCTCTGGCTTTGCGGCGCTCGGCGAGGAGGGCGGCAGTGAAGAGGAGGAGTTTGTCTTTTTCTCTAGGTGTTAGTTGCATGGTGGTCTGTTTAGTTAAAGTCGCGTTTTCGTACCATGGGTAGATTTATCCCGCCCACAGGCTTTTCCTAATTTGCAGCAGCTAACCGTCGGGGTTAAGCTATCGTACACTTTTTTGTACAAAAGGAGCATCGATGGACGCCATCAGTTACAGCGCCGCTCGCGCCAATTTAGCCAAAACCATGGACAAGGTTTGCGCCGACCATGCCCCAATCATCATCACCCGCAAAAGCGAATCCCCGGTGGTGATGCTGTCTTTGGAAGACTACCAAGCCATGGAGGAAACCGCCTATTTATTACGCTCGCCAGCCAACGCCCGCCGCTTGCTGGAATCCATCGCCGAGCTGGAATCCGGCCAAGGCACGGAGCATGAATTAATCGAGTGAAAATCACTTTTTCCGCCGATGCCTGGGATAGCTATCTGTACTGGCAAACCACCGACAAGGCCATTCTCAAACGCATCAACCAATTGATCAAGGAAATCCAGCGCCAGCCGTTTGAAGGCATCGGTAAGCCGGAACCGTTGAAACACGGTTTGTCCGGCTATTGGTCGCGGCGGATTAACGACGAGCACAGGATCGTTTACAAGGTTGCCGGCGATACGTTGTTGATTGCGCAGTTGCGGTTTCACTATGAGTATTAATCTTGGTTGGTGTCGTTGGTTGTAGTGGTGTCGCTATCGCGACGGTTTTTTAAATGTCGGTTCGCGGACCGACAACCGCGATACTTTCTTTTGCGTCGCCAAAAGAAAGTATCCAAAGAAAAGGCGACCCGGATGCCGCTTTGACCCTGCGCTCCGAAGCTTTTGAACGGGGTTGCCGAAAGGGGCTCCTGCCCCTTCGTCAACGCGATGCATCCCTGCATCGCCCCTATCGGGCAAATCCGTTCAAAAGCTCCGGTGCTCGGCGCGGCATACGGGGAGGAAACCGCCCCGTATCGAAAAGTTATTTAATTTCTTCATCAACTTTTTTGAAATCTGTTTCTGAGGGACAAAGCGGTCAATATTAAAACTAGATTCGTGCCAATAAATTGAAAAATAGATAAAAACAAAACCAAAATATTATTTGGATATATCACTGTTTTAAATGAAAAAGCAGCGCCAGGATTAAATAGGTTTTGTAGGGTAAAAAATAAAGCCGGATGTTGTTTTAAAGGTAAGTCATGGGTGCTAATATCAGAAAAATAAAATGCTGATGGACTCATAATTAAAATTGTTTTGTATAGCAGGAGAAATAAAATGTTTAGGCCAAATAACCAGCCAATAGCTTGATTAGGATTTCTGCCATATTCAGATATAAGATCATAGAGCCAAGAGATAAACCATTCAATCGACTTCCAGCGTACATCACAAAACTTCCAGTATTTCAGAGAGCTTGGATGCCAAGTGTCAAGAACCAATAAATCGCCTAAACCTTGTCGGCCTTGCTGAGCCCTAAATAATTCCTTTTGCCACACTAAGCGTAAAGCTAAATATGCTTTACGATAATATCTTTGTTCTAATGTAAAAAAAACCGCTTCATCATGTTGATTTTTTTGTGCTGATGCAATATTTTTTAATGCTCTCCAAGCTTGAATATCACAGTGCATATCTTTTTGAAATAGATTTTTTGCATTTTTATTAAAGGTGGCTTCGTTAAATGGTAAGGAAGCTTTAAATTCAGTGCCATAGAAAACAGGGGCTCGGTTAAATTTTGCTTTTGTAAAATCAATGGATTTTGATAAATCGACTTGTTGAAATGATGGGTTATTTATGCCTCTAAAATCACAGTTTATGAATGACGCATTTCTTGAGAAAATCGCTCGATCAAAATTAACGTTGCCAACAAATACGGTATGGTCAAAACGCATTTCTCTTTTAAACTTAACATTATAAAAACTGGTATCACCTAAGAACCTTGTTGTCGCAAATAGTGGTAATCCTATGTCAACTATTGAGTGGTCAAATTGAATAGGCGCAAACTCTAAGAGAGAATCAATATTCATTGATAGCACATCGTCTAGGGATGACTCAATATACAGTCCCCGGCAATCGATATACCAAATTCCTCTAAACTCTTGCTTTTGTTCTTTTGGTATGCTTTTCCATATGCTAGTGAATTTATTTATATGTGAAATTAATTTAGTTATCGAAACGGAAAGAATTGGTCGTTCTTGGCCGCCTATATGGAGTTTGGGTTCTTGTTCTATATCTTCTGTAGACCATTCTTTTAAGCTAGATATAAAATCGCTATTTAGCTGCTGCAATCTATCCGGTCCAGAAATATAATTATTTTCATCCATATTTTTTGTTAACTCACTTTTTAGGGGGACAGGATAAGCTTAACAAAGGCAAAGCGTATCGTTCGAGACCGATTCGCCTCATAACGTCGGCAGCATCCTACAATAGTCACGTTGTTTCGGCTTTTAAAGTCTCCCGGTTATCTTTCAACGCAGGTTGGGTTACTCCCCTGATGCCGCGCCGAGCACAGGAGGGTTTGGACGGATCAGCCCGCAGGGGAGCGGCAGGGATGCCGCTCGTTTTCGGAGGGCTATGGATAGCCCTTCCGAAAACCCCGTTCAAACCCTTCGGAGCGCAGGAATCAAGCGGCATGGGGTGTCGTTTCTTTTGGGTACTTTTCTTTGGACAAGCAAAGAAAAGTACCTCGGCTGTCGGGCCGAGACCCGACATGAAAATAAAGCCGTCGCGCTAGCGACACCAAATCCCAACTCCAAGCCATCCATGGCTTCTGGATTCCGGCAATCCATGCCGGAATGACGTGTTAATTAAGCCGAGTATGAACATGATTGAGTGCCCAGACGTCATAAAGTTAATTGTTGGCATAATTGCCAACCCTTTTATCTGACGTAATACTTTTTTGCCTCTTCGATACTCAAGGTCTCGCTATCATCGGCGTTTATCAACTGCACCAAGGCATAATTTTCCAACACATTTTCAATCTTTTCGAAAGTATCGATATCCAGTTGTACCGCGACTCTTTGGCTGTCTTCATTAACGATATATTGTCTTTTAAATTCCATAACTGTCTCCTAGGAAAGGTGAGTGGTCACCATACCCATCCACTAGAGAAAAATCAAACCGGCTTAGGTCGCCCAAATCCTCGGCGCACAAACCTCTTTACCAACTACATCCCCTCGAACCAATCCCCAAACCCGCTCAAAAAACCCTTTCAACACATCCGCCCGCTCATCCAACCCCCGGCAAATCAACAATCCCTCAATCAAAGTGACCCCGCGATTCGGCTCCTCGCCAATCAATGCTTGTACCGCCTCCAAATGCAAAGGTGTTGCCGGATACACAAACATCGTCCCGCACGCCGAATGCCCGGCCAGACCCCAACGAGCTTGAAAGGCTTGCGCGTCCAGATGCTGGCGTTCCAGGTAGAACAAGCGGCCGTCGCGTTGGATGCGCCAGTTCAGTTCGGCGTGGCCGTCACTGAAGCCTTCGCCGGCGGCGGGGCGGCCGAGTGCGGTGATTTCCCAGCCGACGAAGCGAGACTGTTCGGCTAGCTCGATATGCATATTGGCACTTAGGCGGGCTCCGTCGTAGACGATGGTTTCCTGCGGCAGCCATTCCAGGCTGGCACCGTCGGCGACGGTTAAATTCACCGTTTGCCGGGCTTCGCCGCCGCCGCTACGGTAAAACTTGCCGGCGGCGGGCGTGGTGATCAGGGCCTGAGCGGCGGTGTCGGCGCTGGCGTTGATGGTCAAACGGTCGCCGGCCACAACGCCGCCGGGCGGGTGCAGCAAGTAGACGTGGCAGACTTCGCCTTCCGGATAAAACGGCCGCTGCACAGTCAGCGGGCCGCGATGGCTGCGGTTGACTAGGGCGGTTTTGTCTCCGCGCGGGGCGAATCCCAAGGTCAATTCGGCTTCCCACGCCGTGGTATCGGTTGAGACAGCGGGATGGGTTAAAGCGGCACAGTTGGCTGGCATGGTGCGGTTGGGTTACAAGTTTTTGGTCTTAGGCGCGATGGCCGATTTTTCCGACAAGGGCGGATGCTGCGCTTTGTTAGCTTCGCGCTGGCGGATGATGTGCAATATAACCGGGCCAAACACGAAGCCCAAAATTAAAACGCTGATCATTAGGGTCGGTAGATCCGGGACTTCAAACAAAGGATGTAAGGCGGCGCGGGTCAATTGCGACAGGTTGCCGCCTTCCATCATGGCATCGTAACTGTCATGTGCCTCACTACGCATCGACCACGCCAACAATAGCGCTCCTGCAGCCAGCAAAAATTTATCGGAATTCATCTTTATTTCTCCGTGATCACGCTTTGAATAACAACGATGGGCTTCACGTTGTTCAGCCCATCCTACGCCCGTTTAGAAAATCTCCATTAGCCCCGCATTTGCAAAGAGAGGAATATTCAGACTGTGAGGTAACGCTTCACCATATCATCGGCCAACTCATCCATCGCCCCGACCGCCACATGCCGGCCCCGGTCCATGATGCAAAACTGGTTCGCCACCTTACGAGCAAACGGCAGTTTTTGCTCGACCAACAATACCGTCACGCCCAGTTCTTTATGGATGCGGTCGATGGCTTGGTGGATTTCGCCGGGTTCCGGTTTGGTGGCTGGCGTCGGCACGCCTCGAGCTTTGTTCAGGCGAATGATCACGTCGCCGATTTCGCTGACGATGTTGGGCTGAATGCCTTCAGTCGGTTCGTCCAAAATCAACAATCTGGGATTTAAGACCAAGGCCCGACCAATCGCCAATTGCTGTTGTTGGCCGCCGGATAGGTCGCCGCCGCGGCGTTTCAGCATTTGTTTCAGTACCGGGAAAATCTCGAATATGCTGTCCGGCACTTTTTTAATGCCGTGTTTGTGGGCGGCGCGCAAACCGGTTTTCAGGTTTTCTTCCACGGTCAACAGCGGAAAGATTTCCCGGCCCTGCGGCACGTAGCCGATGCCCAGTTCGGCGCGGGATTCGGCCTTGGCTTTGGCCAGTTCCACGCCGTCGAATTGGATGCTGCCGTCGGCTACCGGCAGCAGGCCCATGATGGCTTTGAGTAGCGTGGTTTTGCCGACGCCGTTGCGGCCCATCAGGCAGACGCAAGCGCCGGCCGGTACGCTTAAGTCTAGGTCCCACAGGGTGTGGCTGGCGCCGTAATATTGTTGCAATGCGCTAATGTTTAACATCATCCCCCCAGATAAACTTGAATCACGCGCGGATCGTTTTGGACTTCGTCCATCGTGCCCTCGGTCAGCACCGAGCCTTCGTGCAGCACGGTGACCTTGCGGGCGATGCTGCGCACGAATTCCATGTCGTGCTCGACGACCACAATGGAATGCTGGCCTTGCAGGGACAGCAATAACTCGGCGGTGCGTTCGACTTCCTGATGCGTCATGCCGGCGATGGGCTCATCGACCAGCATTACTTTTGGGTCTTGCATCAACAGCATGCCGATCTCCAGCCATTGTTTCTGGCCGTGCGACAGCGCGCCGGCCAGTTGCCGTTGTTGAGCGGGCAGGGCGATGGTTTGCAGCACGTCCTGGATGCGGTCGCGTTGTTCGCTGTTTAACTTATGAAACAAGGTCGGCCAGGTGCGCTTGTCGGTTTTCAAGGCCAGTTCCAGGTTTTCGAACACTGTCAAGGCGTCGAATACGCTGGGCTTTTGAAACTTGCGGCAGATGCCGGCCTGAGCGATGGCCGGTTCGTCCAGTTCCAGCAAGTCGATGGTCTGGCCGAAGAATACCGAGCCGCTGTCGGGCTTGGTTTTGCCGGTGATGACGTCCATTAAAGTGGTTTTGCCGGCACCGTTGGGGCCGATCAGGCAGCGCAATTCGCCGTCGTCGATGTACAGCGATAGGTGGTTCAGCGCCCGGAAGCCGTCGAAACTGACGCTGACGTCTTCCATGTACAGAATCGGGCCGTGGCGGGCGTCGACCTCGCCGTCCAGCGGCAGGCTGGCGCCGCCTTCGGTGGTAGTTGCAGCCGAGATCATCATGCCGGTTGTCCTCCGGTAGCGTTAAGAGTAGGTTTGGGTTTGCTGCGACGGCGCAGCAGGCCGACGATGCCGTCGGGCATTAACAAGGTGACCAGTATGAAGGCGCCGCCCAAACAAAACAGCCAGGCGTCGGGCATCAGGCCGGTCAACACGGTTTTGGCGTAATTGACTAATACCGCGCCGATGATCGCGCCGTACAGCGTGCCGCGGCCGCCGACCGCGACCCAGATGACGATTTCCAGCGAATTGAGCGGCGAGAATTCGCTGGGGTTGATGATGCCGACCTGCGGCACGTACAGAGCCCCGGCCAGCCCGGCCAGCATCGCCGCGAACACGAACACCCACAGTTTGAACAATTCCACCCGGTAACCCAAAAAGCGCACTCGCGATTCCTGATCGCGAATCGCCGTGACGACCCGGCCCAGTTTGCTGTTGACGATCCAGCGGCACAGCAGCAGCGCGCCGATCAGACTGAGGCCGGTCATCAATAACAGCACCGAACGGACGGCTTCGGATTGAATGTTGAAGCCGAGGATGTCTTTGAAATCGGTCAGGCCGTTGTTACCGCCAAAGCCCATTTCGTTGCGGAAGAAGGCCAGTAACAAGGCGTAGGTCAGGGCCTGAGTGATGATGGACAGATACACGCCGGTGACCCGCGAGCGAAACGCCAACCAACCAAACACGAAGGCCAGCAGGCCAGGGGCAAGGAATACCATCAACATCGCAAATCCGAAATTCTCGAAGCCGTACCAATACCAGGGCAGTTCGGTCCAGTTCAGGAACACCATGAAGTCAGGTAATTCGGCGTTGCCGTAAACGCCGCGGGTGCCGATCTGCCGCATCAGATACATGCCCATCGCATAGCCGCCCAGCGCGAAGAATGCGCCTTGACCGAGGACCAGAATGCCGGCGTAGCCCCAGACCATGTCCAGCGACAGGCCGAGTAGGGCGAAGGTCAGGTATTTGCCGATTAGGGAGACTGAGTAGGCTGAAAAGTGCAACGCGGAGTCTTCGGGGAAGATTAGGTTACAGAGGGGGATTAATAGGGTTACCGACGCCAGCGCGGCTAGGACGGTGGTGTAGGTTTTGTCTTGGCTTAGGTTGATTAGTTTCATACCGTCTTCCGTTTTAGTGTGTCGCTATCGCGACGGTTTTTTTTATGCCGGTTCGCGGACCGGCGACCGCGATACTTTTCTTTGCTTGTCCAAAGAAAAGTATCCAAAAGAAAAGACACCCGGATGCCGCTTGTATCCTGCGCGCCGAAGTTTTTGAATGGGGTTGACGGAAGGGGCTTCCTGCCCCTCCGTCAACGCGATGCATCCCTGCATCGCCCCTTCGGGCTATTCCATTCAAAAACTCCGGTGCTCGGAGCGGCATACGGGGTTAAAACCATCAGCCGCCCAAATTTGCGTAGGGTGGGCAATTTTGCCCACCGTCGGTTTTAGCCAATTGCAGATATGCTCGTAATTTTTTAAATCCGCCATCTTTTTAATATTATTTGTATCTGTCCAAAACCGACACATGCCTGTTTTTCGTGTTCTCAGATTTATCTTTAACCAAATCTTGGATGTTTTTATTCTTATCAGTATTGGGTTTATTATGAATTGCGTGTTTAATGGCAAAGCTAACCCCGATTCCTAAAACAAAAATTCCAGAGGCGACAATAATTAAAGAAATACTTTGACTTGCCTTCATTTGCACCATTGACTTTCCGGCAAGTGCAAGAGCAGCTCCAATTTGTATGATCTTTAAAAACTGAAAATCCCTTCTTATGATGAATCCAATTAAGAATCCAAAAAGTAACGGGGTTAATACATAAAGTATTAGAATTTCGTTTGAATTCATTTAACTATGTCCTGTTAGTGTATTATCGATAACGAACACAATTATGAATCAATTTCAAAATCTATCATCGTTCTCATGCTATGCACGGGAACCAGAATTTCCTTCGTCACACAACCCATCCACTTTGAATCTTGCGAGGGATTTAATCCCCTTTGCCGCGCCGAGCACCGGAGGGTTTGAACGGAATAGCCCGTTAGGGGCGTCGCATGGATGCGGCGCGTTGCATGCAGGGGCTGGGAAGCCCCTTCAGGCAACCCCGTTCAAACCCGAGGAGCGCAGGGATCAAGCGGCGGCGGGGTGGCTTTTTCTTTGGATACTTTCTTTTGGCCAAACAAAAGAAAGTATCTCGGCTGTCGGGCCGAGACCCGACTTCAAAAACCACCGTCGCGTTAGCGACACCAATCCGAATTCGAAAGCCGTAACCTAAATCGAAAGCCTACATGTTGGGTTACGGCTAGCGCCTTTTATGCCCTTCGGGTAAACCCAACCTACATTTTCAGATTACGATTCCGCCGCTCTCCCTTTCTGCGGAAACAACCCCCTAGGCTTCTTCTGAATAAACAAAATAATAAACACTAACACCAAAATCTTCGCTAACACCGCCCCGGCATAAGGCTCCAACACCTTATTGGCAATCCCCAACGAGAACCCGGCCACCAAGGTGCCAAACAAATTACCGACGCCGCCGAACACCACCACCATAAAGGAGTCGACGATGTAGGCCTGGCCCAGATTCGGTCCGACGTTGGTGATCTGGCTCAAGGCCACGCCGGCCACGCCGGCAATGCCGGAACCCAAGCCAAAAGTCATCGCATCGACCCGCGAGGTGGGGATGCCCATCGCCCGGGCCATGCCGCGATTTTGCGCGACGGCGCGGACTTCCAAACCTAGCTTGGTGCGCTTCAAGATTTGCAGCAGCGCGGTAAACACCAGCAGGCAGAAGATCAGGATGTAGAAGCGGTTCCAGGTCAGCGATAAAAAGTCGTTGATTTGCCAGGAGCCGCTCATCCAGTCCGGCGTGGCGACGCTGCGGTTCAGCGGCGAGAAGATCGAGCGCACGGCTTGTTGCAGAAATAAACTCACACCAAAAGTCGCCAACAAAGTCTCCAGCGGCCGGCCGTACAGGAAGCGGATGATGCCGCGCTCGATGGCGATGCCGACCAAGGCCGCGACCAAGAAGGCCATCGGAATCGATAGAATCAAGGCGGTGCCCAGGTTGTTGGGCATGATTTGTTGCATCACATAAGTGGTATAAGCGCCCAGCATCATCAGTTCGCCGTGGGCCATGTTGATGACACCCATCACCCCAAAGGTAATCGCCAAACCAATCGCGGACAACACCAGCACCGCACCCAAGCTCAAGCCAAAGAACACGGTTTCGGCGGCGGCGTAGGCTTGCATGCGTTCGCGGATTTTGATTAGGGCCGCTTCGGCCAGGTTGCGCACGTCGCTATCGGTTTCCAGGAAATTGCCGTCGGCATCCTTATCGATAATGGCTTGCAACTTGTTGACTACGTCCTGGCTGTCCAAATCTTTTAACGCGCCGATCGCGGCGATGCGTTGGTCTTTTTCCGGGCTGTTCATGTCTTGCAATAACAGCATTTTGTTGATCGCGGTTTTGATCTCGGCGTCGGTTTCGCTGGCCAGATGATCGCGCAGCAAAATCACCGCTTTGTCGTCTATGTCGTTGGCCAATGCTTGTACCGCGATCAGGCGCAGCACTGGGTCAGTATCGTTTAATTGCAATTGGGCGATGGTTTTGCGCAGCACGCCGCGGAGTTTGTTATTTAAATTGATTTTGCCTACCGCGCCGCGCTCGACTTCGGCTAATGCCGAGCCGCTGAGCGGATCACTGAGTTGGTAACCGGCCGGGCTTTCCTGCGCAAACACCAATTTGCCTTCGGCTTTGAAGTCGAACAGTTTGCCGTCTTGCAGGGCTTGCAGTAGTTTCAGGTTATTGCTGTCGCTGCCCAGGGTTGCGATGGCTTGTTCGCGTTCGGCCATGCTGCCGGTGCGCAGTTGCTCCAAGGCGCTGCCGGCGTCTTGGGCCATGGCGGGTTGCGCGGCGAGGAATATCATCGCCAGCAAATAGCCGGCAAGTTTTGGAAGCCGTTTAAAAACGCCGCCAGCCAGCAATCCGGCCTGAGTAGAATGTTTAGTCATCATGCTCATAAAGCTGTCCTTGGGGGAACGGTTGGCCGGGCGCGAGCCGGGCGGCGTTTTTAAACGGGTTCTGAAACGGAGTGTGTGCATCGTCTGTCCTCTTTTGGGGGCGAGGCCCACGGCATCCTGCCGTGAGCCTCGCGGGTAACATCCGCTGTTAGTAGTTCTGTCCTGAACACTTTTTGGTTTTAGTGTTGTAGTTGCCGCAGCTGATAGGCGCGGTCCAGTCGGCGATGATCGGTTTGCTGTCCGGCAGGAAGTCCGACCAGGCGTCGCCATCCACCAGTTTGTTGGTTTGCCAGACGGTGACGAATTGGCCGTCGTCTTGAATTTCGCCGATCAACACCGGTTTGCTGATGTGGTGGTTAGGCAGCATTTTCGACATACCGCCGGTGAGGTTGGGGTACTCGACGCCAATCAGCGCTTTTTGTACCGCGTCGGAATCCGTGGTGCCGGCTTTTTCTACTGCTTTCACCCACATATTGAAGCCGATGTAATGGGCTTCCATCGGGTCGTTGGTCACCCGTTTAGGGTTCTTGATGTAGTCTTTCCATTGTTGAATAAAGGCTGCGTTTTTGGTGGTATCCACGCTCATGAAGTAGTTCCAGGCCGCCAAATGACCCACCAGCGGTTTGGTGTCCATGCCGGAGAGTTCTTCCTCGCCCACCGAGAAGGCGATGACCGGGATTTTTTCGGCGGAGATGCCTTGGTTGCCCAGTTCTTTATAGAACGGAATGTTGGCGTCGCCGTTGATGGTGGAAACGACAGCGGTTTTCTTGCCGGCCGAACCAAATTTTTTGATGTCGGCGACGATGCTTTGCCAATCGGAATGGCCGAATGGGGTGTAGTTGATCATGATGTCCGCCGGTTTAACCCCTTTGGATTTTAGATACGCTTCCAGGATTTTGTTGGTGGTGCGCGGATAGACGTAGTCAGTACCGGCCAACACCCAACGTTGTACTTTCAGGTCGTTCATCAGGTAATCGACCGCCGGAATCGCTTGCTGATTCGGCGCAGCGCCGGTGTAAAACACGTTTTTGGAAGACTCTTCGCCTTCGTATTGCACCGGGTAGAACAGGATGCTGTTCAACTCTTCAATGACCGGTAACACCGATTTCCGGGAAACGGATGTCCAGCAGCCGAAGATGGATGCGACTTTGTCTTTAGTGATCAGCTCGCGGGCTTTTTCCGCGAACAAGGGCCAGTTGGAAGCCGGGTCGACCACCACGGCTTCCAACTTCTTGCCGAGCAAACCGCCTTTTTTGTTTTGCTCGTCGATCAACATCAGCATGGTGTCTTTCAGCGTGGTTTCGCTGATGGCCATCGTGCCGGATAGCGAGTGCAGCACGCCGACTTTAATGGTGTCTTCGGCATTGGCTGCCTGGCCGCCGATCAGCAGCGACGAAAGCGCCGCCCCCAGTGCCAGTTTACGGAATGTGTTACGCATTAATTTCATCTTGATAGCCCTCTGTTATTAGTATTTTAGATTTGCCATTGGAAGCCGACCATAACTTGGCTGGCGTTCTCGCCGGTGACGTTTGATCTGTAATCCAGGAGGCCCTTGGTCAACAAATCACCGTATTGGTAGGACGCAAAAATTTTCGCATTATGGCCGTCGATGACGTAGTTGACGCCGCCTTCGTAGACTTCACGACTGGCGCTGGTGCTGGGTTCGACGTTGACATAACGCAGGTAAGGCTGGAATTGGCCGATACCGACTTTTTGCGGGAATAAATACATGCCGCTAACGTCGTACGCATTGCCTTCAAACATCGCAAAAACGCCATTGGAAAACGGCGCCACCGCATCACGTTGGGCCTGGCCAAAACCATTCGATAGACCATAGTTTTTGTACTCGCCGTTAAATGTCACGACGCCGCCGCCAGGTAATACTTTTTCCATTAACAAGTCTACGGTGGTGCCGCGGAAATTGGCGGGGTTGGCTGCTGTGCCGGCACCGTCTTCTTGATACTGGTTAGCTACACCGACGGTCAGGATGTCGCCGCCTTTGCCGTGGTAGGTACCCGAGGTGTAATAGCCGGGGTTTTTCTCAACTTCCCAAAAGTTATAGGACACGCGTTGGGCGTACAGAATGTTGTCGTCGACGTTGGCGCCGCCTCTTAGACCACGGAAGAAACCGACAGAATATTGCAGTCGACCGTCCAGAACCGCACCCCAGAAGGTGGCACCGTCGTCACGACCGATGGAACCCGCCGACGTACCGTTGTTTTGGATAGTCAGGTTGTAATCGGAGGGTTGGAAAGGGGTGCCAGCAGAGAAGATGTTGTAAACCGCACTGTAGAAAGGACCGTTCAATTCCCGGCGCTCAGCGGGCACCAACATCCGGCCTACCCATAAGTTGGCATAAGGCGTGACTTCGAATTTACCCACCGCGTCCAGCACATGTATCTCGCCGCCGCTACCGCACATGGGACATTCAGTGTTGAACTCGACTTTTAGATATTTATGAATTTGACCATTCAAATACAAACGAATGTTGTCCAGATTGAAGTTGTTGCTCCATTTGTCGCCGTTAGCGCCCGCTCCACTTTCCTGGGCCCGGAAGCTGGAACGTAAACCCGCACCGACGCTGACCCATTTGGTGTCGTCGATTTTAAAGGTGGCACCTGCCTGGCTCTCCGCAGCGTAGCCTATGACCAGTGCGGCGATTGCAGAGCTGAGGAAGAGTCGCGTGTTCAGCGAGCTTGCAGGATGTTCAATATAAGCTTTCATGTAAAGTCCCCTAGTCTAAAAGCACAAATGATTAAGCATGCCCGGACGAGCGATGCGGCAGAATCTAGCGAGGACGATTGTTAAATTTGTGGCGATTTTCAACAATCCGTCAGATGACTCATCAGTCATTTGACGTATGGCTGCCTACAACGAGTTTTAATCTGATTAAACTATTGATTAAAAATGGTTAATCTTGGGTTTGGCGGAATGGCTACGTGTGAAATACCGTGGGTGGAATTGTCAGAAAACGGCGCCGATACGGCTAGATTGGGCCTAAAAAATCGGTTTTGCTGAGCCTGAATTTGTCAAAGCAGAGCGGATTTCTGTTTCAGCGTGAGCGGCTTGAATCAGAAAATAGGCCGGGATGGCTGCTGATAGTTTTGGTGTTCACAAAACCATCAGGGCAGATGGGAACGTTTGGGGAGAGAAGTCGGCGCGGGTTTAGCTACTAAACCGATAAATAGCCTTTAATCTTGGCGGCGTCGACGTCGCCGCGTTTGTCTTCATGAATAAATTTACCTTTGTCGATCACAATGATGCGGTCGGCCACTTCCATGGTAAAGCTCAGCACTTGTTCGGAAACGATGATGGTGATTTCGCGCATTTTGCGGATTTCATTCAGCACCTTAGCGATGTCTTTAATAATCGAGGGCTGTATGCCTTCGGTGGGTTCATCCAGCAGTAAGACTTTGGGGTTGGTGACTAAAGCCCGGGCAATCGCCAACTGCTGTTGCTGGCCGCCGGACAGATTGCCGCCTTTGCGTTTACGCATATCATAAAGCACGGGAAATAGGGCATAGATGTCATCGGGGATTTCCCGAAATTTGGAGTTCTCCAGGCCGGTTTCGATATTTTCTTGCACGGTCATCGTGGAGAAGATCATCCGGCCTTGTGGCACGTAGGCCAAACCTTTGGCGACCCGTTGATACGTATCGATGCCGTTCAGGTTTTCCCCGTCAACCGTGGCTTTGGCGGCTTTGCTGGGTAAGATGCCCATCAAGGATTTGAACAGGGTGGTTTTGCCCATGCCGTTGCGGCCCATGATCGCCAGGGTCTCGTTTTTTTCCGCGGTAAAACTCAAGCCGTGTATCACTTGGCTTTGCCCGTAACTGACTTGCAGATCCGAAATTTCAAACATTGTCTATTTCCTCTTGTTAGGTGCTGGCAGTGCGGATGGCGGTAGCTTAGTGGCCCAAATAGACTTCAATGACTTTTTCGTCGGCCTGTACTTTCTCCATCGATCCTTCCGCCAGGATTTTGCCCTGATGCAGTACCGTCACTTTATGGGCGATCTTTTTTACGAATTCCATGTCATGCTCGATCACCAATACCGAGCGGTTTTTGCAAATTCGATTCAATAAGTCGGCGGTTTGATCGCGTTCCTTGGCGCTCATGCCCGCCACCGGTTCGTCGAGCATCAATAACTCCGGGTCTTGCATCAACAGCATGCCGATTTCCAGCCATTGCTTTTGACCATGGCTGAGCAGGGCGGCTTCCATTTGCAATTGCTCGGTCAACAGCACTTCAGCGGCGATTTTATGCACTTGCTCGACAACTTCCGGCGTGCGTTTGAAAGTCAGGCTGCCCCACACCGATCGCCCCACCGGATAGGACACTTCCAGGTTTTGATAAACCGTCAGGTTTTCGTAAATTGACGGGGTTTGAAACTTTCTGCCCACGCCGGCACGGACGATTTCGTGCTCCGGTAATTTGGTCAGTTCTTTGTTCTTAAACTTGATAGAGCCGGAAGTGGATTTGGTTTTGCCGCAGATGAGATCCAGCACCGTGGTTTTGCCGGCGCCGTTGGGGCCGATCACCACCCGTAGCTCATTGCTGTCGATGTACATATTCAGGGCATCAACGGCTTTGAAGCCATCGAAAGACACGGTCAGGTCTTCAATCGCCAGTACGAAATCAGGATTGCTCATGGTTTTTCTCCTACCAATTCGTCTACTGCCGCGGTTGATTTAGTGAATTTAGCCGTGAGTTTGGAAAATTTGCCGGCCAGATTGAACTTGCTTGCATAGTTTTCGTAGATGCCGGCCAAACCGTCGGGGAAGAACATCACCACCGCAATGAACAAACCGCCCATCAAGAACAGCCACAACTCAGGGTAGGTTTCGGAAAACATGGTTTTGCCGAAATTCACCAACAGGGTGCCGTACACCGCGCCGATCAGGGACATTCGGCCGCCGACCGCGGCAAAGATCACCATCTCAATTGAAGGCACAATGCCGACAAAGCTGGGTGACATGAAACCCACTTGCAGCGTAAACATCGCTCCACCGATTGCCGAAATCATCGCGGCGATGCAAAAAATGAAGATTTTGAAATTGGAAACATCGTAACCGGAAAAGCGCACCCGCTCTTCCTTGTCGCGCATCGCTAGCAGCAGCATGCCAAACTTCGAGGTGAGAATGTAACGGGCCAGCAGCATGCAGGCGATCAACAGCCCGGCGTTGGTAAAATAGAGAATATATTTGGCGCTATCGGTTCTGATGTCCCAATCCAGCATGGTTTTCAGGTCGGTGATGCCGTTTACCCCGCCGGTATAGCCTTGCTGGCCGACGATCAGAATGCTCAAGATAAGGGCGATGGCTTGGGTGATGATGGCAAAGTAAACCCCGCCCACCCGGCGTTTGAACATCGCAAAGCCGATGATGAAGGCCAGTAAAGTGGGCACGATCAAAACCAACAGAATCGTCAGCGTCAGGCTTTTAAACGGTTCCCAAAACCAGGGTAGGGCGGTGAGCTGATTCCAGTCCATGAAATCGGGGATGCCGGGGGTGGTTTGGATTTTGGTGCTGATGGGATCGGAGGCTTCTAGCTTTAAAAACATCGCCATGCAATAGCCGCCCAAACCAAAAAACATGCCTTGGCCCAAACTCAAGATGCCGCCGTTACCCCACAGCAGTACCAAGCTGATGGCCACGAAGGCGTAGGTGACATATTTACCGACCAAGCCCAGCCGGAATAGGTCCAGCCACAGTGGGAAGATGACAAACAGCAGCAGAGACAATATCGCCAGCCCAATCGCCCCCTGTTTGCCGCCTAATAATTTCTCTGATAGTACCTTCATGATATTTCCCTCTATTTACGTACTTTGGATGCAAACAATCCTTCCGGACGCATCATCAAGATGATGACGATGGTCATCAAGGTCGCCACTTTGCCCATCGAACTGGTCATGAAAAATTGCAATATCGATTGGGCCTGGGCGATGCCGAAGGCGGAAGCGATGGTGCCCATCAGGCTGGCCGCGCCGCCGAATACCACCACCATGAAACTGTCGACGATGTATAAAGAACCGGTCGTCGGGCCGGTGGAAGCAATCGTGGTGAAGGCTGCGCCTGCCACGCCGGCGATGCCGCATCCCAAGGCAAAGGTCAAGCGGTCCACTTTTTTGGTGTTGATGCCCACCGCGCCGGCCATCACCCGGTTCTGCATGGTCGCTCTGACGCGCAGGCCCCAGCGTGAGCGGTACATGAACAGGTAGACGCCGACGGTCACGATCAAAGCCAGGCCCATCACGAACACGCCGTTGATCGGAATATCGATATCCTCGGTGGGCTTGAAGGAGCCCAACAGCCATTCTGGCAATTCGGCGCTCACTTCCTTGGCGCCAAAGGTGGAACGAAAAATCTGTTGCATCACCAGACTTAAGCCCCAGGTCGCCAACAGCGTATCCAAGGGCCGTTTGTAGAGATGGCGTATCAACACATATTCAATGAGATAGCCGATCAAAAAGGCGAGGATAAAGGCTGCGACGATCGCGAATACAAAATAGGAATTGACGATGTCGTAGGACACGGCAATTTTTGACATAAATACGGTGGTGTAAGCGCCGACGGCCATGAATTCGCCGTGGGCCATATTGATCACACCCATCTGCCCGAAAATAATGGCCAGGCCCAACGCCATCAACAGTAGGACGCTAAATAGGCTTAACCCAGAGAAGCCCTGCATCACCACGATGTTGCCCACTTCTTCCATCGAATATCCAAACATAAGGCCTCCCGCTAACTCACTGACATGAAACAACTCGCGTTTAAAACACCGTGGCAACGGCAGAATTGCTAGTTGCCACGGTTTTGCTACCTAGCTAGCGCACTAGCGCTTATTGGTAACCTTTGGGGAACGGATCGGGAGCGATCAAATCGGACTCGTAAACCACGTCGGCTTGACCGTCTTTCCGCCATTGACCGATCCGTAGCTTGCTGTGCAAATGGTGGTTAGGATCGACTTTGACGTAGCCTTCCGGCGCGGTAGTCAACTCGTAACCGGGTAAGGCCGCCACGGCTTTGTCGACATCAAAGCTGCCGGCGCGCTCCACCGCCGCTTTCCATAGCCACGGTCCCAGGTAGGCGGCTTGGGTAACGTCGCCGATGACCGCAGCGTCGCCATAAGCTTTCTTGAAGTCGGCCACGAATTTCTCGTTGTTAGGATTTTTCAGGGATTGGAAGTATTTCATCGCCGAATAGAAGCCTTCCAGGTTCTCGCCGCCGATACCCAGTACCTCGTCCTCGGTTACGGAGATGGTCAGCATGTTTTGCTTTTTGGCGTTCAGACCGGCAGCGTTCAATTGCTTGAACCACGCCACGTTACTGCCGCCTACCACCGCTGCGTAAATCACATCGGGTTTTTTCAGTTTGATTTTATTGATCACCGAACCAAACTGGGTGTCGCCCAAGGCGATGTATTCCTCACCCACTACGGTGCCGCCCAAATGTTGCTCAATGTGTTTCCGGGCAATTTTCATGGAAGTGCGCGGCCAGATGTAATCCGAACCGATCAGATAAAAGGTTTTGGCTTTTTTCTCTTTGGCGATCCAATCCAGACCGGCGAGAATTTGCTGGGTAGCTTCCTGGCCGGTGTAAAACACGTTTTTCGATTGTTCCAAACCTTCGTAGAAGGTCGGATAGAACAGCAGGCCGTTGTCTTTTTCAAACACCGGTAATGCCGCCTTCCGTGATGCCGAGGTCCAGCAGCCGAATACGGTGGCTACTTTGTCGTTTTCCAGCAGTTTCTTGGATTTTTCCGCGAAGGTGGGCCAGTCGCTGGCGCCGTCTTCCTGGATGACCTCGATTTTTCTGCCCAAAACGCCGCCCATCTCATTGATTTGGGCAATCGCCAGTTTTTCCGCCTGGATGGAGCCAGTTTCGCTGATGGCCATGGTGCCGGTGGCGGAATGCAAAATCCCAACCTTCACCGTGGTATCGGTGACGGCCAGGCCAGTGGTGTTGACCGTCGCAGTCGGAAAATCGGCGGCGTTGGCGACATTGATGCCAATCGGCAAGCCCAGTGCTAGCGATACGGCGACTAAAGCCGTGGTCTTTTTCATAAATTGTCGTCTATCGGAATTACTCATTTAGTTTCTCCACATTGATAAATCAAACTCTCCGGATTTGCCGAATAGACAAATCCATTTACCGCGTCACACGTTGTTAAATCTCTCTTCAATTACAAAACGGCTAGTGGCCGAGCATCCAAGGTCTTGCGGTTTTCTTGGTTTGCATCTGGAAGCCGTTTGCTTGGTCTTTGTTACCGTTGCTACTGGCCTTTGTAGTGTCCTTACTCGGCTTACAGGTATGCGCACCGCTGCATCCGCAACTGGAGCGGCGTACCGATTTAGGTTCGTGCGCCGATCGTTCGTTGGTTTCGTGAGCCTGGCGTTGCGCCTTGCCCAACAATGCAAAATGCGGCGCGGAAATCACCCGCTCGCTGACTGCTCCGCACTGCGCGCAAATGGCGGGACTGGCGGATTCACTCATTTTCCGGATTGCGGTAAACGGCCCGCAGTCGTGACAGTGATACTCGTACAAAGGCATAGCCAAACTCCCTATCAATTGCCGATTTAACTGGTGAATGCCATATCGGTAGTACCGGTGATAATTTTGCTAGGCCCATCGGCATTCGGTTTTAGGTCAAAATCGAAGATCTCGGTCGGTAACCACAAGGTCGCGCAGGCGTTGGGGATGTCGACGATGCCGCTGATATGGCCTTCGACCGGCGCGGTACCGAGAATCGACAAGGCCTGCGCGCCGCTGTAGCCGAATTTTTTCAGATACTCGATGGCGTTGAGACAGGCTTGGCGGTAAGCCACATGCACGTCCAGATAATGTTGCTTGCCTTGCTCGTCGACCGAAATGCCTTCGAAAATCAGGTAGTCGCGATACGCCGGTGACAGCGGGCTGGGTTGGAAGATCGGGTTTTTGATGCCGTATTTTTTCACGCCCTCTTTGATCAAGCTGACCTTGATGTCCAGATAGCCGGCCATTTCGATCGCGCCGCAGAAGGTGATTTCGCCGTCGCCTTGCGAGAAATGCAAGTCGCCCATGGACAGACCGCCATCCTTGACGTAAACCGGGAAGAATACTTTGGAGCCTTTGGTGAGGTTTTTAATGTCGCAGTTACCGCCGTGGTCGCGCGGCGGCACGGTTCTGGCGCCTTCCGCCGCGGCTGCGACGGCAGCTTCGCCGGTTAAGCGGCCCATGACGGCTGATTGCGGGTTGGGGGGCAGCGCCAAGGCCGGCACCCGGTCCGGGTCGGTCGCGATTAACGCCGCTTCCCTGGCGTTCCAGTTTTCCAGCAATTCCCGGGACGGTAAGCAACCAATCAAACCGGGATGCATGATGCCGGCAAACTTAACATTGGGAATATGGCGGGAGGTGGTGTAGATGCCGTGAAAATCCCAGATGGATTTGCGCGCTTCCGGATAATGGTCTGTCAGGAAGCCGCCGCCGTTTTCCTTGGCGAATAGGCCGTTGAAGCCCCATTGATAGTCGTCCAGGGTGCCGACATCCAGAATTTCCACGACCATCAAGTCGCCGGGTTCCGCGCCTTCCACGCCTATCGGGCCACTTAAATAGTGTACCTGGGTCAAATCCACATCGCGGACGTCGTTGGCACTGTCGTTGTTGCCAATCTGGCCGCCGGTCCAGTCCATGCATTCGACGCGAAATTCGTCGCCGGGTTTGACCATGGCGACCATCGGCAGGTCCGGATGCCAGCGGTTGTGGATCAGACCATCCTGTTCCCAGGGCTTTTTGTCTAAATCTAACTTAATTAACGTTTTCATGCGGCCTCCTCAACGGTGAATTTCAATGACAAGAAATTAATGCTGCGGTTAAAGCCCTTGCGATAACACCATTCATATAAAATCCCCTTGTTTTGCGTAATCTCGATGGAAATAAAGGCAGTCTTTTGTAAGGCGTGTTAGCAGTTCTGCCGGGGTTCATTGTTAAATTCGCCGACCGTTCCCACAATTCGTCAGATGACTCATTAGTCATTTGACGTATGGCAGGCAACGCAGGGCTTCCGTAGAGTGAACTTGAACCGTTAGGAGAGTATTGTGAGTAGGTATAAGCTGTTTTTAAGACATATCCGCGCCGGGTTATGGGTATTGCCCTGGTGTTTTCTGGGGCAGGCAGTGGCCGCCAGCGGAGTGGAGGCCATCGATCGGGCGTCGATTAGCGGCATCGTGATTGATGTGGCTGATCAGAACCTCGGGCAGTTTGGTTTCAAACTGTCGCCCAGCTTGATTGCCGAGCAGGTCGGCAAGAATTTGGCGGAGTGGCAGTATCCGGTCAAGTCAAGCCGTGTGGATAGCTCGCATACGCTGCTGATCAGTTTGGGGAAAGCGGCCACCGGCGATACCCCGGTCGGTTTTTCCTGGACTAGCGGTGATTCGGACCCGCGTGGCCTGGGGTTTCAAAAAGCCAAGGTGCTGCCGATCAGTTGCCATCTAAAAAAAATTGGCAGTGACGAAGCCAGTATCGAAAACAAGGCGACCGTCAGCGCCCATCAACTCATCGATGAATCCAACCAAAGCAAAGTCACTGACAAAGTCATCGATCATGTCAGCACCGTGTGTTTTGATTTGTTGGATGAACTCAAGCTGCCTGCGACGGGACACCGTATGGATACCCACACCTTCAAACCGGGCTGGATGCCGGATGTGCAAGTGGAAGTAAAACAGGTGCCGGCTCTATCTAAACCTGAAGATCCGGCGGCCACGCGGGTCGAGGAGGTCGGCGGTGAGACCAAGAAGCAGATCATTATTCACAATCAAGGATCGCCGGTAATCCTTGAGTTTGGCTACGAGCGTAAGTGATTCGTGTGGCTGTTGATACGCCGTCGGGGGCGATTGCCTAATCCTGGGTGTGGTCAGCAGTCATCCAGGATGTTAAAAGGTGTTGCGCTGCGATGGTAGCGTTTAATGCTGGTTCGCGCCGACATCTAAAATTCGCCGGCGCGTTAGATACTCCTGAGCCATGAAAACCATTCATCAAAACATCACCAAAATCCGCCGGGAATATAACGGTCTGGTCGCCAACGAGACACTGGAAGACTATGCCTTGCGTTTTGCGCCGCGCCGGTTCCGGAAATGGTCGGAGTTTGAGGTTGCCAATACGGCTTTCGGTTCTACGTCGTTTTTGGTATTGGAGGCGATCGGCGGATTCCTGTCCATCAATTATGGTTTTACCAATGCCGTTTGGGCCATCGCCATCGTTGCTGTCGTCATCTTTATCGTCAGTTTGCCCATCGGCTATTACGCGGCCCGCTACCATATCGACATTGATCTTTTAACTCGCGCCGCCGGTTTTGGCTATATCGGCTCGACGGTGACCTCGTTGATCTATGCGTCCTATACGTTCACGCTGTTCGCACTGGAAGCCTCAATCATGTCGTTGGCCATCGAGCTGTATTTCAATATACCGCTGGAGGTTGCCTATATCGTCAGCGCCGTGGTGGTGATTCCGCTGGTGACGTTTGGGATTACCACGATTAGCCGAATGCAGCTGTGGACGCAACCGCTTTGGTTGTTGTTGCTCGTCGCACCCTATATCGCGGTGGCCTTGCGGGAGCCAGAAGCACTAGAAACCTTGAGTACTTATTTCTGGATCGCCGGCAGTGGGCAAGGCTTCAATTGGTTATTGTTCGGTACAGCGGCGACGGTGGCGTTTTCCATGGTGGCGCAGATTGGCGAACAGGTAGACTTTCTAAGGTTCATGCCGCAAAAAAACCAGGCAAACAAAACCCGCTGGTGGCTGGCCATGGTGGCTGCAGGGCCTGGCTGGATTGTGTTTGGCGCATTAAGGCAACTGTTGGGGGCGTTGCTGGCGCATTTGGCGATCCGCCATGGTATCAGTCCCGCGCATGCCCACGAACCGACGCAAATGTATCTGGTAGCGTATAACGAATTGTTTGACGATCCAAAATGGGCGTTGGCGGCTACCACTCTATTTGTGATTGTCAGTCAAATCAAGATCAACGTTACCAATGCCTACGCCGGCTCCTTGGCGTGGTCCAATTTCTTTTCGCGATTAACCCATAGTCACCCGGGGCGTGTGGTGTGGTTGTTTTTCAATGTGCTGATTGCGCTGTTGCTGATGGAGTTTGGCGTGTTTGGCGCCTTGGAAAAAGTGCTGGGCTTGTTTTCGCATATGTCGATTGCCTGGATCAGTTCCATCGCCGCCGAGTTGATGATCAACAAGCCTTTTGGCTTAAGTCCCAAAGTGGTGGAGTTCAAGCGCGCGTATCTGTCGGATTTAAATCCGGTAGGCATCATTTCCACGTTTTGCGCGTCCTTGCTGTCTATCTTGGCCTACGCCGGGGTATTTGGGGTCTATCCGCAGGCGTTCTCGGCGTTTATTGCCTTGGGATTGGCGTTTGTATTGGTGCCGGCGATTGCTTACTTATCGGACGGTAAACATTATCTGGCGCGGAATCGGGAGGAGAATAATCGTAAATCGCACAACAAATGTTCGATCTGCGAGAACGAGTTTGAACACGAGGATATAGCCTATTGCCCGGCTTATGCCGGCAGCATCTGTTCCTTGTGTTGCACCTTGGATGCGCGCTGTCTGGATGGCTGCAAAGTAGGTTTTCGTTTTGAAGACTATCTGGAAAAACTTGCTCGATGTTGCATGCCGGCGGCGATGAGTTTGGACGCCCGCCTGAGGTTGCTGCGCTTTACCTTGATGTTTTTGTTTTTGTCGGTGTTGAGCGGCATTTTTGTCAGCATTATTTACTATCAGGATTTGCTGAGCGTCGAACACGACATGGGGGCGTTTCAGTTACTGCTGAATAATTTTCTAAAGATTTATGCGTCGTTGCTGGTGTTTATCGGGCTGTGTACCTGGTGGTTGATTCTGAATGCAGAAAGTCGCCGCGTCGCGCATGAGGAAACGGCCAAGCAAACCCAGTTGCTTTTGATGGAAATCGAAGAGCATAAACAGACGGATGGCAAACTGCAACGGGCTTTGAAAATGGCGGACACCGCCAATCAAGCGAAGAGTCGATTCCTGAGCAATATGAGCCATGAAATTCGTTCGCCCTTGAACAGTATCATCGGCTACGCGCATATCCTGCATCAAGATCCCAGTATTCCGGCGCACCGCCAGCAAGCTGTGGAAACCTTGAAACGCAGCGGTGAGCATTTATGCGCGCTGATTGAGGATATACTGGATATTGCCCGGATCGAAGCCCGAAAATTTGAATTGAAGTACCAGCCTATTCATTTTCCGGATTTTATTGATCATTTGGTACACACCTATAAATTGCAGGCCGAAGACAAGGGTCTGAATTTTGTCTGTCAGATTTCTCATACCTTGCCACAGCGCATCCGCGGCGACGAAAAGCGGGTGGGGCAGATCTTGATCAATTTGCTTAGCAATGCGGTGAAATTTACCTCGGCTGGGGACATCGTGTTTCGGATTGGTTACAGCGGTGGCGTGGCCAATTTTCAGGTGAGCGATACCGGTAGCGGTATCGACGAAGAGCAGTTGCAGGATATTTTTCAGCCCTTCACCCGCTTGCATAATCCCACCGGCAACGCGGTGGCCGGTAGCGGTTTGGGCTTGACGATCAGCAAGATTCTCACCGAGGTCATGGGTGGGGAGTTGACGGTGAAAAGCCAAATCGGCCAGGGTTCCACCTTTACCGTGCGCTTGTTGCTGCCCAGTTTGGGGGCGGAGGCGGATGCCGATCCCAAAGCGGCGATTATTGGTTACCAAGGTCCGCGCCGAAAAATATTGGTGGTAGATGACCAACGCGATCACCGCGAGTTATTGCTGTCCATGCTGGAGCCTTTGGGTTTTTATTTGAGTGAGGCGTGTTCCGGCGAAGAGTGTTTGCTCAAAGTGCCGGAAAATCCACCCGACATCATTTTGTTGGATATTTCGATGACCGGAGTCAGCGGTATCGAAACCGCGATGCAGTTGCGTGATCAGGCATGGACCATGCCGATCCTGGTACTCAGCGCCAACGCTTATCCCAGCGATCGCTTGGCGGCTTTGAATGCCGGTTGTAACGACTTTTTATCCAAGCCGATTCAAGTGCCGCAGTTAATGAAGAAATTGAAGTTGTATTTGTCGTTGGCTTGGTTATATCAGAACGAGGTTGCGCCAGTTGCCACGGAAAAAGCAGCCGAGCCGCTGATAATGCCGCCGCCTGAGTTGTTAACTGGGTGTGTGGAATGCGTGCGGATTGGCGATTTATTAGGTTTGAAAAAGGTCTTGGAACAGCTTGCCGAAACCGAGCCGCGTTACGGTGCTTTTTTTGCCAAACTGATAGCGTTGGCCAGTCAATTTCGGATAGGCGAAATTAGAAAACTATTGAATATGCACAAACAGGAGGTGTCCCGATGATGGAAGTATCCGCCAGCAATGGCACGGTGTTGATAGTCGACGATACGCCCGGCAATCTGGCTCTGCTATCCGATACGCTTTCCGAGGCCAATTATCGGGTGTTGGTGGCGACCGACGGCTGTTCGGCCATTGAGCAGATTCAATATGTCAAACCCGACATCATTTTGCTGGACGTGATGATGCCGGGCATAGATGGTTTCGAGACCTGTAGCCGTTTGAAAGCCGATCCGGCCACCGCGCCGATTCCAGTGTTGTTCATGACCGGCCTCAGCGAACTGGACGATTTGCTGCGCGGCTTCGGCGAGGGGGCGTTGGATTACATCGTCAAGCCGATTCGGCCGGCCGAGGTGCTGGCGCGAATTGAAGTGCATCTGA
Source organism: Methylomonas defluvii (assembly GCF_033949435.1). Lineage (NCBI taxonomy): Bacteria > Pseudomonadati > Pseudomonadota > Gammaproteobacteria > Methylococcales > Methylococcaceae > Methylomonas > Methylomonas defluvii. The sequence continues at coordinate 49,326 of NZ_JAXARY010000019.1, forward strand.
CCCAATCGCGCAATTTACGGCGGGCCGAGAGTTTACTAGATCATCACGACTTCGCCGCCGTGGCGGTGGATGCGGCGGGCGGCATTGTCTGGCTGACGCCGGCGGCTCGCGAATGGTTGGACGATTTTGCCGAATTACAAGAAGGAGGGGCGCAGCATACTGCGGATAAGCTGTTGCCGGAAAGCATGCGTGGCTGGTTTCAACGCTGGTTGCGGCAAAGCTGGCGCAGCGAGGTGGCAGCCGAAACGGAAGCGCATCGTCTGGCGCCAGGCTTTGCGTTGCGGGTCGGCGCCTGCCAGAACCCGGATGAATATCTGCTGTTATTGCAGCGCGAAGACGCGCAATGGACCCCGGAAACCCTGCGCGACAAGCTGAAGCTGACCTTTCGTGAGGCCGAGATTTTAATGTGGATTGCCCGCGGTAAAACCAACAAAGAAATCGGCATCATCCTGACCACCAGCCCCAGAACCGTGAATAAGCACCTGGAGCATATCTTTGAAAAGCTCGGAGTTTCGACACGGGCTGCGGCGGTGGCGATGGTGTTACAGCGGGGTTGAATCGGCAATAAAAAAAGGCCGGCAACTAACTGTTTGCCGGCCTTTTATTTGATCTGGAGAAACTTTTAACCTTTAAGGCATATACATGCCGCCATTCACATGCAGCGTTTCGCCGGTGATGTAGGAAGCTTGTTCGGAGGCCAGGAACGATACGGCATGCGCGATTTCTTCCGGCTGGCCCAGGCGGCCTAGTGCAATTGAACCCAGAAGGGCATTTTTGATGTCTTCCGACAGTTCCTTGGTCATATCAGTATCGATAAAGCCGGGCGATACCGTATTGACGGTGATGCCGCGCGAACCCACTTCTTTGGCCATCGATTTGGCAAAACCGATCATGCCGGCTTTGGCTGCCGCGTAGTTGGCTTGGCCGGCGTTGCCGGTGGAGCCGACCACCGAGGAAATATTGATGATGCGGCCGTAACGGACTTTCATCATGCCGCGCAAGACGGCTTTGCTCATCCGGAAGATCGAAGTCAGATTCGTGCTGATGATGTCGTCCCATTCCTCGTCTTTCATCCGCATCAACAGGTTGTCGCGGGTGATGCCGGCGTTGTTGACCAGTACTGCCGGTGTGCCGTAAGCGTCGCCGGTGGTTTTGATAAAGCTGTCGATGTCGGCAGCGTCGGCGACGTTTAATTTGTAGCCTTTGCCGTTGTCGCCCAGATAAGCGGAAATAGCCTCAGCGCCGCTATCGGAGGTGGCGGTACCGACCACAAAAAAGCCGTCGGTGACTAATTTTTCGGCAATGGCCCGGCCTATGCCGCGGCTAGCGCCGGTAACAATGGCGAGTTTTTTATCCACGGAGTTGCTCCACAACGTTGTCAATGGTTTCGGGGTCGTAAATGGTGTAATGCGTTGCATCAGGCGCTATGCGTTTGTTTAAACCGACTAATACTTTGCCGGGTCCGCATTCAACAAAAGCGGTGACGCCTTGTTCGTGCATGAATTTGACGCTTTCCACCCAGCGCACCGGTTTGAACAATTGTTCTTTCAATGCATAGCGAATCACTTCCGGCGAGCCGTGCGATTTGACGTCGGCGTTGTGGATCAGCGTGCTATTGGGCATCTCGACGTTAAGGCTTTGCAATATTTCGTTTAATTTGTCGGAAGCCGCTTCCATCAATGCGCAGTGGGACGGCACGCTAACCGGTAGTTTTAATGCACGTTTGGCGCCCAGCGCTTTTAAGGCTTCCATCGCTCTTTCCACTGCGACGGTTTCGCCGGCAATCACCACTTGGCCTGGGGCATTGAAATTGGCGGCCGCAACGATTTCGCCATTGGCGACTTCGGCACAGGTGTTAACGACTTGATGATCTTCCAGGCCCAGAATAGCCGCCATCGCGCCTTTTCCGGCTGGTACCGCTTCCTGCATCAGGCGGCCGCGCTCGGCGACCAGGCGAATGGCGTCTTCATAACCCAGCGCACCGGAACAGACCAGGGCGGTGTATTCACCCAAGCTATGGCCGGCCATCCAGGCGGGTTTGATGTCGGATTTTTCGCACCAGGCCCGCCATACCGCAACGCCGGCCGCCAGCATAGCCGGCTGGGTGTTATGTGTTTGGTTCAAGTCGGTGTCCGGGCCGTTCGCGATCATATTCCACAGATCGAAACCGAGCACGTCGGAAGCTTGTTCGAAAGTTTGCTTGACCAATGGGTTGGTGGCGGCCAGCGTGCCCAGCATGCCGACAGCTTGCGAGCCTTGTCCGGGAAATACGAATGCCAGGTTGTAACTTTGTTCTATCGTCGTCATGTTTAATACCTGATTAATGCGGAACCCCAGGTAAAGCCGGCTCCAAAAGCTTCCATTAATACGGTTTGCCCGCGTTGAATGCGGCCGTCGCGCACGCCTTCGTTAAACGCCAATAACACGGAGGCGGAGGACGTGTTACCTTGGTTTTCCAGGGTTAGAATCACTTGGTCCATCGACATGCCCAGCTTCTTGGCAGTGGCGGCGATGATGCGCGTATTGGCCTGATGCGGCACCAGCCAATCGATGTCGCTTTGTTGTAAGCCGTTGGCTTCCAGGGTTTCATCGACAATCCTGCCCAAGGTGTTGACTGCCACCTTGAAAACTTCGTTGCCGCGCATGCTGATGTATGCGGGCTCGTTTTGTTTGGCGGCTGCCGCTACCTGCGGATTGGGGCAATACAATAAATCTTCGTAGCCGCCATCGGAGTGGATATGCGTGGACAAGATGCCAGGCTTATCGCTGGAGGTCAGCAAAATCGCGCCGGCACCGTCGCCGAACAGGATGCAGGTGCCGCGGTCGGTCCAATCGACGATGCGTGAGCAAATCTCCGTGCCGACTACCAATACGTTTTTGGCAAAACCGGTTTTCAGGTATTGGTCGGCGATGCTGAGTCCGTAAACGGAACCCGAGCAGGCGGCCTGAATATCGAAACCGACGCATTGCTTGATGCCCAGGCGTTCCTGCAACAGGCAGGCCGTGCTGGGATAGACGCGATCCGGCGTGCCGGTGGCGACGATGATCATGTCGATCTCGTCAGCTGCAATTCCGGCTGCGTCAATGGCTTGCCTGGCGGCGATTTCGGCCATGCTGGAAGCGGTTTCGTCGGGACCGGCTATGCGGCGGCTTTTGATACCGGTTCTTTCGTAGATCCAGCTGTCGGATGTGTCCACCGTGGCGGATATATCGTCATTGGTGCGGATGGTTTCGGGCAGATAGCCGCCCGTACCGATAACATGAGTCCAGCGTGTCATTCATCAACCTTTTGGGCCAGCGCGAGTTCTAGTTTTTCGCTGATTTTACGAATAAGGCCCTGTGCGACTTCGACTTCCGCCAGATGAATGGCGGTTTCGAAAGCCAGAGCGTCGGCGCCGCCGTGGCTTTTGATCACCAAGCCGCGTAGGCCGATGAAACTGGCGCCATTGTAGAGGCGCGGGTCTATGCTGTCTTTGAAGCGTTTCAGAACAGGATACGCGATCAATCCGGCTAATTTGGTCAGCCAGTTTTGCGAAAAACTGTCTTTCAGTTTGCTGCCTATCATTTTCGCCGCACCTTCGATAGATTTTAGGGCGATGTTGCCGACGAAACCGTCCGAGACGATTAAATCGACTTTGACGCTGCCGGCGTTAATCGAATTACCTTCCACGTAACCGATGTAATTCAGTCCGGAGCTTTCCAGCAATTTAGCGGCGGCTTTGACTTGTTCGTTGCCTTTCATGTCTTCTTCGCCGATGTTCAACAAACCGATACGAGGGCGTTCGATTTTTTCCACGGCCTTGACCACTTCTTCGCCCATGACTGCAAATTGGTAGAGTTGTTCGGCGCTGGAATCGACATTGGCGCCTAAATCGAGCATGTGGGTGTGGCCGAAAGTAGAAGGTAGTGTGGAAATAATCGCCGGGCGTTCGATGCCGGGAATCATTTTCAGTACGAAACGGGCTGTTGCCATTAACGCGCCGGTGTTACCTGCGCTGACACAGGCGTCGGCCTTGCCTTCCTGTACCAGATTTATCGCCACGCGCATGGAAGAATCTTTTTTGTTCTTCAAGGCTTTTTGCGGCGCTTCGTCCATCTCGACGACTTGCGAGGCGTGTTGAATACTGATCCGACCTTTGAACTCGACCAGCGCTTGGGATAGCAGGTTACCAAGAACCGCCTCATCGCCCACCATGATCAGATTTAAGTCCGGACTTTTTCGTAAACAGGCCAGTGAAGCAGGTACGGTCACTTGAGGACCGAAATCCCCGCCCATGGCATCAATTGAGAGAGTTGAGCTCACGCTTAGGACTAACTCCAGAAGTTGAAAGGAGCCAACAGCTATCCAGCGACGTGTTGGCTTACTCAGAGACTATCAATAAATCAAATATTACTGCCCGTCGTGCTGACGATTGCGCGGGAAAACGCGATGCTTGCGGCCCGTCTTGGACTAAGGGCTGCTCGACTCGATTTGCGAATGAGTTACGAGTCGGCCTATGGCAGTTTAAAACGATTAATCTTCGTCGTTGCCGGCAATGATTTGACGGCCTTTGAAGAAACCGTCCGGCGTCATGTGGTGACGCAGATGGGTTTCGCCGGTCAACGGATCCTGAGACAGGGTTTTACCGACTAATGCATCGTGTGAACGACGTTGACCGCGTCTGGAACGCGATACTTTGCTCTTTTGTACTGCCATTTCAATCTCCAGTTTTTTTAAGTTTTGCTAAAACAGAAAAAGGGTTGTTAGCCTTAGTCTGACTATCTGTTGCGCTGTAATCGGCATCTTCCGAACGGTTGTGGGCGAGACAATCGTGTTCATGCCGAGGGTAGTCGGGCAATGCCAGCAGGATTTCGTCTTCGATCACGGCGTTTAACGATACGGTGTCGCCGTCCAGCAATAGCGGTTCGCAATCGTCCAGTTGCTTTGCTTCCTGTAGCGAAGCAACAACAGCCAATTTAAAATCGATATCCAGTGGCCAAGCCAGTGCTTGCAAACAAGACTGACACGCCAATTCCACAACACCCTCGATATGGCCGGCAACGACAATGCGTTTACCTTCCTTACCAAATTCGATCTTGGCGCTAACGCTGCCACCATGATCGATCACGCTACCAGACAAGCGCTCGAGCGCAGCGATTTTTATATCCCCGGAAAACGCGCCGCGTCTTTCGGCGAATAATAAGGGATCGATAAGGTCGGGAAACTTGTCTGACATAACTGTACAATGATACAGATAACTAACTGTTGCGTCAAACGCACACCGACTCAAACCACTACCTAGCCGATGACCGCCATAGTCCTTGCCTCGAGTTCGAAATATCGCCGCCAGTTGTTGGAAAAACTGGGTCTTGCTTTTTTAAGTTGCAGCAGTGACGTCGATGAGAGCCCGCAAGCCGGCGAATCGCCCGATGCTTTGGTGCGCAGATTATCGCTGGCGAAGGCTGAAGAAGTCGGCAAAACGTACCCTGATCATTTAATCATCGGTTCCGATCAGGTTGCCGTGCTGGACCAAGAGATATTGGGAAAACCCGGCGGGCGCGACGCGGCAATTCAACAACTTGCCAAGCAATCCGGCCGGACCGTGCAATTTTATACTGGGGTCTGCGTTTTTAATAGCGTATCGGGCCGGCACCTGAGTGATATGGATGTGTGTAGTGTGCAATTCAAAACGCTGACCTCGTCGCAGATTGAGAGATACATTGATTTGGATCGGCCCTTCGACTGTGCCGGCAGCTTCAAATCCGAGGGTTTAGGGATCGCGCTATTTAGTAAAATTGTCGGCGAGGACCCCAATGCATTAGTAGGGTTGCCCTTGATAAAATTGGTGGCTTTACTCGACAAGTTTGGGGTCAATATTCTCTGATTTACCGTGACTCACGGTAGCAGAAAATGCTTGCCAGTACCGTTTAGTGAAATTTTTTGTTTGGTCCGAGTAATTCAAACATCTGCAAAAACTCCTCTTCCACCTGCTCCATTATCGAAATGGTTTGCTCTCGTGTCAGACGCACCAGCGTTAACGATTGGTTAGAAAATTCCGCTACGGCTATTTCCAAGCCATCGGCTTGTTGGCCGCTATCGACCAAGCGCGCCGCCATATGCAGCAAATGCGCGTCCAGTTTGTGTATTTGGGCATCGGTCGGGTTCAGATAACAGCCTATGGTTTCGTAGAGGGATTCCGGTAAGCCCCAGGTTTTTAGTAATTCCCCGCCGACCTCAGCGTGAGTGAAACCAATCAGTTCTTGTTCGAAGCCGGCCAACAAAGCGCGGTTGTGGTCTGCGGCCAGCAATACGCTTAGATATTGCTCGGGCATTTTTTGACTGAGTATCAGTGAGCCTATGTCGTGTAAAAGGCCGGCCAGAAACAGTCTTTCGGTATGCAGCACGGCGCTGGCTTTTGCCAGCAGCCGCGCAATCACCGCGCAATGAATGCTGCGCATCCAAAACGAGGTCATGTCGATCAGTTCGCCGGGGATTTTTCCAAAGCGATCAACGACCGTGGTTGCCAATACCAGGTTGCTCAAGTCGTCGATGCCTATTACGGTAACGGCGCGGGAAATGGTGTCGATTTTGGCTTGAAAGCCGTAGAAAGGGCTATTCACCACACGTAATAAGCGCGCACTCAGCGCCGGATCCTTGGCGATAACCTTGCCGATGTCGGCCAACGAGAAACGCGGGTCGCGGATCATCTCGCTGAGTTGGAAATAAATGTCGGGCAGGGAGAATAGTTCGGTCGAGCCGGCAATCAATTGCTTGATGGCAGCGGCTTTCAATTAACTCTTCCGATACAGCGCCATGACGTGCTGCACATAATTACGGGTTTCGGGATAGGGCGGCACGCTATTATTGTATTTCATCACCGCGCCTTCGCCGGCATTATAACCGGCTACCGCCAAGGTTAGATTGGAGTTGAACATCGCCAGTAAATCTTTCAAGTAGCGGGTGCCGCCATCGACATTCTGTTCGGCATCGCGCCGGTCGGTCACGCCATAGCGGCGCGCGGTATCCGGCATTAACTGCATCAAGCCCACCGCGCCGGCCGAGGACACCGCATTGGGGTTATAGGCTGATTCGGCTTGAATCACTGCGTGCAGCAGTTTGGGGTCCATTTGATGTTTGGCCGCGGCCTTGGCAACTAGATCGTTGAACTTGAGCTTGTTGCCCGACATGAACTTTAGGTCGTGTTTATAAGTACGCGGCCGGGTACGGATGATCAAGCGGTAATCGAAACCTTTTTTGGGTTCGTCGGTGTAATACACCCGACCGCTAGGATCGGTGTATTTAAAAATGTCGGCCCCCGCATCGGTGATTAGCGCTATCGATAGTGTGGCAATCAACAGGGGTTTCATCGCGTCACCTTTTACCGATTGGACTCATTCAGTCACACGAATTAGGCTGGCGGCCTGTAACGCTTTAGATCGAGCATCATTGACGTTGTCGGCCGTGGCGAGCGCCACACCCATGCGCCTTGACACGAAAGCCTCCGGTTTGCCGAACAGGCGAATGTCGGTGTCTGCGACCGCCAATGCTTGTGCCAAGCCTGCATAGCTCACGGCTTTGGCGTCTACGCCACCTAAAATCACCGCGCTGGCGGCGGTTTTATCTAGCGCCGTGTTGACCGGCAGGCCAAGAATGGCGCGGGTATGCAAATCAAATTCGCTCTGCCGCTGGCTGGCCATCGTCACCATGCCGGTGTCGTGCGGTCTGGGGCTGACTTCGCTAAACCAGACTTGATCGCCGGCGATGAATAATTCCACACCAAATAAACCTAATCCACCTAACGCTGTGGTGACTTTATCGGCGATTTGCTGAGATAACTCAATGGCCTTGCTGCTCATCGCCTGTGGTTGCCAGCTTTCCCGGTAGTCGCCGTTCTCCTGGCGGTGGCCGATGGGTTCGCAGAAATAGGTTTGCACTTGGCCGTTGCTATCCAACGCCCGGACAGTGAGTAGCGTAATTTCAAAATCAAAGTCGATCTTCGCTTCGACGATCACCTTACCCGTATCGGCGCGCCCGCCGGCCATGGCGTAATCCCAGGCGGCTTGCAGCTGATCGGCGCTTTTTACCATGGACTGGCCTTTGCCGGAAGACGACATCGTTGGCTTGATAAAACAGGGGTAGCCTATGCCGCTATCAACTGCGCTCCTCAATTGCTCGAAGGTTTCGGCAAAAGCGTATTTCGATGTCGGTAGACCTAGTTCAGCGGCTGCCAGCTCGCGGATGCCTTCACGATTCATAGTCAATTGAATCGCCCTAGCATTAGGGACAATAGTGGTTTCACCTTGAGCTTCAATCTCCGCTAAGGCCTCGGTAGCAATCGCTTCGATTTCGGGGATGATGTAATGCGGCTGTTCGCGGGCAATCAGGGTTTTTACTGCTGTCGTGTCGGTCATATCAATCACGTGGCTGCGATGCGCCACTTGCATGGCTGGCGCGCCGGCATAGCGGTCAACCGCAATGACTTCCACGCCATAGCGTTGCAGGGAAATGGCGATTTCCTTGCCTAATTCGCCGCTACCCAGCAATAAAGCTTTGGTGGCGCTGCCGCTGTCAGGGGTGCCGATTTTCATGATTTTGCTAAATAGTTATCGATGTCTTGTTTGGAAAAGCCAATTTTTTTCGCGACCCGGTCGGCGTGGCTGACTCTGGAAATGCCGGCGATCAATTTAAAAGTCGGCAAGTCGTCGGCAAATTCCACTTGTTTAGGCACGGCGATTTTTCGTTTCACGAACTCATCCACCAATTGATGGTTGTGGGTAATCAAAATAGTACTGTTACCTTTGCGGTAAAAACCGTCCAGCACGTCGATAGACGACTGCATCTTCTCTTCAAAAGTAGTGCCTTCCGCCATTTCGTCAAGCACCACCAAGCTTTTTGCGCTGCTGGCCAAGAAAATATCGCGGGTACGTTTCAATTCCGTACCGAAGCGGCCTTCGCCGTCATCGAGATGGCTGATCTCCGGGCATTGATAGAAAATGCGGTCCGCCACGCTTAAATTGGCGGCCTGAGCCGGCACGAAACAACCGATCTGCGCCAACAATTGAATTTGCGTGATGGTTTTGCAAAATGCGGTTTTGCCGCCGCTGTTGGGGCCGGTCACGCACACCAGACGTTCGTCGTCCATGCTGAAATCGTTGCCGACGTAGGCGGGATTTTTCTGGCCCAGTACCGGGTTTTTCGCAGCGACTAATTTGATATTGTGACGTTCGCCGGCGTTCAGTTCTGGCAGCACCATTTCGCTGCCGAAGTCTTCGGCGTATTTAATAAAAGCCAATAACTCATCCAACTGTCCCAGGCCGTCCAGCATATCGCCGAGCGCCTGCGAATTTTTATAAATGTTACGCAGGGGTATGATGCAGTTGTCTCTATCGTAGCCGCCAATGACCGGAATATAAGCTAAGGCTAAGGGCAGGAAAAACACCGAAGCCACCGACAAACCGTCACGGGTGACCTGGAACATATCGGTTGGGAAAATCTGCATCAAGCCCCAGATGGCGGCGATCAGTAGAGCGATCAACATCGGTTTGAACAGGGTGGGGCGGAAAATCGTCGCCGGTGAGAAGGAGTTTTTGCGCTCTTCTTTGCTTTGCAGGCCTTTTTCGCTGTTGTAAACCGGGCCGACCATCAACGAATATTCGTTACTGTGCGAAAAATTGCCGATTTTCTCGAAGACGCTTTGCAGATAAGGGCTTTGCGGCTTGCCGGAGTTGTAGATCGCACCGACCAGATTCAAGACCACGCGCACACCACGCACGTATTGTTTGTAGCCGTAACCTTCGATTTGATTATCCTCTCGAGCCGTGCCGAAACCGCCGAGAAACTCGCCGAACAATAACAAGTAAAGCCGGTTTTCCGAAGCGGCGGCATTGGCGATAATGTTTTCCACATTGGCGCGCACATCGGGGTTGTCTTGAATTTCCCGCACTGCGGCTTGTTTGGCGGCTATCGCCTCCAGATTATCCAAGGGTTGGCTTAGCGAACGATACAGCACCGATTTACCGGCGGTGGTGCTGGCGTAGTTGACGTAATCGAACAATTCGTCCACTTCTATGGTGTTAAACGCGCCTTGGTCGATGACGCCTTCACCGGTGGGCAAGGGGTGGCTCGAGCGCACTGTCGGCCATTCGTCGTTCCAGCTTTGTAAGATGTTTTGTTGCATATTACCCCCGGTTTTTTAGTGGCCGCGCTTTATTTAGTGCACGGTTTTAATTAAATCAAGCATCACCTCGACATGAGCGTCGCTGTCGTTTAAACACGGAATATAACGATACGTCTCGCCACCGGCTTCCAGAAATATCTCTTGGTTGGCGATAGCGATCTCTTCCAGCGTTTCCAGACAGTCTACCGAGAATCCCGGACAAATCACGTCGACATTTTTGACGCCTTGCTGCGGTAGTTCTTGCAACACTTCCACGCAGTACGGTTTCAGCCATTCGGCTTTGCCGAAGCGCGATTGAAATACCAATTTCCATTGTTCGTCCTTGAGGCCTAATTGCTCGGCAAGCAGGCGACCGGTGGTTTGGCATTGATAGAAATACGGGTCGCCCCATTCGGTCAGTTTGGCCGGTAAGCCGTGAAATGACAGCAACAGCAATTCCGCTTGGCCGTTGGCTTGCCAATGCTGGCGCACCGATTGCGCCAGGGCTTCGATGTAACTGGGGTGTTCATGAAAGTCGCTGATGAAGTGCAGGCCGGGCATGTGCCGCCAACTGACAAATTCCTCGGCCACCACGTCGAAAATCGAGGCGGTCGTGGTGGAGGAATATTGTGGATAGAGCGGCAGGATAACGATTTCGTGGACACCTTGCTTCTGAAAGTTTTGCAATTTTTCCCGCAAGGCCGGTTTGCCGTAGCGCATCGCGCAATCGATGATTAAATCGGCGTCGTCTATACCGGTAAAACCTTGCAATTTGGCGGTCAGCTTTTCGGTGAATACGATCAAGGGCGAGCCTTGCTCGGTCCAGATCGATTGATAGGCATGCGCCGATTTTTTAGGGCGAAACGGCAGCACGAACAAATTCAGGATCAGCCACCACAAGGGTCTGGGCAGATTGACCACCCGCGGGTCGCCGAGAAATTCGCGCAGGAAGCGGCGTACGTCGCCGGTTTTTGGGGAGGCGGGCGAGCCCAGATTGACCAGTAACACCCCGATCTTTTTTTGGCCGGTTTCAGTCATGGTTACTTGCGATTGATCAGGTTCAGGAATTCGGAACGGGTGCTGATTTCTTCTCTGAAGATACCCAGCATGACCGATGTGGTCATCACCGAGTTTTGTTTTTCCACGCCGCGCATCATCATGCACAAGTGCTTGGCTTCGATGACTACCGCTACGCCGCGGGCGTCGATGGCGGTTTCCACCGCTTTGGCGATTTGCCGAGTCAATTGTTCTTGAATTTGCAGCCGCCGACCGTACATATCAACGATACGGGCCAGTTTGGACAAGCCCAAGACTTTGCCTTTAGGCAAATAACCGATGTGGCATTTGCCAATAAAGGGCAATAAATGATGCTCGCACAAAGAGTAAAGCTCGATGTCTTTTACAATTACCATGTCTTCGGTATCGGCTTCAAATATCGCGCCGTTCAATACTTCTTCCAGGGTTTTTTCGTAACCGTTATTCAGGAATTTGAAGGCTTTAGCGGCACGTTTCGGCGTGTCCCGCAAACCTTCCCGATTCACATCTTCGCCTATTGCTTGAATGATTTTGGAGAAATATTCTTCCATTGCCGCCCTCGAGTAAAAAAATGTCGTGAGTATACAGCATCAAACTGTAAATTCTAAGGCGTCCAAAACCACCTGGCTACCGGCGCCAAAACGGGTGGCGTTTTCGCTGAGATGGCGGCGCCAGGCCCGCGCACCATCGACCCCATGAAACAGACCCAGCATATGCCGGGTCATACAATGCAGTCTCACGCCTTGTTGTAATTGCTGCTCTATATAAGGCAACAGGGCTAATACCGTTTCTTGCCGCGACGGGATGGAATGCTCGTCGTTAAACAAGCGCCGGTCTACTTCTGCTAGTAGATAGGGATTGTGATACACCTCCCGGCCTAGCATGACGCCGTCAAGTTGCTCTAATAAATCGAGCGAGCTATCCAAGGATTCGATGCCGCCGTTGATAACAATATTCAGCATCGGAAAATCTTGCTTCAATTGCAACACCACGTCATAACGTAGCGGCGGTACGTCGCGATTTTGCTTGGGTGAAAGCCCGGATAGCCAGGCTTTGCGGGCGTGCACGATAAAGGTCTCGCAACCTGCCGCCGCTACAGTGTTTATGAAGTGTGTCAGTTCTGCGTAAGAATCGCGATCATCGATACCAATCCGCGATTTCACCGTCACCGGCATCGATACTGCCTGGCGCATGGCTGCCACGCATTCGGCTACCAGTTCGGGTTCTGCCATTAAGCAGGCGCCAAAGCGGCCATTTTGCACGCGATCACTGGGACAGCCGACGTTTAAATTGATCTCGTCGTAACCATAGTCGGCGGCAATTTTGGCGCATTCCGCTAAATCCGCTGGATTGCTGCCGCCTAGCTGTAAAGCCAGTGGGTGTTCCTCTGGGCTGAACTGTAAATGCCGGTCACGGTTGCCATGCAATATGGCGCCAGTGGTGACCATTTCCGTGTATAGCAAGGCATGACGGGATAAGGTGCGGTGGAAATACCGACAGTGTCGGTCAGTCCAATCCAGCATGGGGGCCACTGAGAATCGGTAGGCCAGGTGTTTGTCAGCTTGGGGGGCGGTATGGTCGCGGTCAGCGGTCATGGGTGGTTCTGGTGGTTGGGAATCAGGATTCAAATTGGTGAGTTTATTATACTTTGCCGGGCTGAATAAAAACCGCAGTAGGAAATCAGCCCGTGCTGAAGGCTGAAGCAGGAAGGCGATAGGAGAATATCAGTGTGCTTTATCGGCGTAGACTTTGTTGGTCAGTTCTTTAAACCAACGCGGCCTGAAAATCACTAGGTATAAACCGATGCTGCTGGTAATCGGAATGGGGCTGACACTAAACAGCATGAACACGATAAAGACAATCGCACAGTTGATTCTGCTCAGGCTTGTCGGATGCGTATTGGCCCGCTGCTATTAGATGAAGCTAAAAGTTAACACCTTACATCTAAATGTTGCAGTCAGATCAAAAAAGCCTTGGTGCCGTGTTGACGCCGCCTTGACGAGTGATTTGGGATTCGGGATGGCTATCTGGCTTGTCCGCGCGGACGATTCAAAATTATACGGATTGCCGAAAAACACTCATTTGTATTGTTTGCTAGCTTTGTTTTCGGTCAGGCTACTAACGCATTTACTGTAAGTTTGTTTGGTATGAAACTGATGGAGCGAATTGCTAACCGGCTGGACCAAAGCACGAGTGCCGGGTTTTAGAGGGCGAGAGGCAAGTGCGTTAATCGTTTCCATGCTGCCTATGCATTGCTTGGGTTTTGGCATGGTTGCGGCGGGGGCGTTTTGGGTGGCCAGAAATACGCCGATTATGATCAGTACGAAGCTTATGCCGCAGCGCTTTAGTTCGCGTATACAAGTTTTCAGGATGTCTTCGGAATTCATAGTTTGTCTCCTTATGTTGGGGTTATAAAAACTTAGCGAGCTGATGCGCATGTTTCAGGTATTCGCGCCAATCGGTTCGCTGTGGGCAGCTGAGGCGCTGAATAACGACGCCATTTCGCGATCCGGTTGAACGTGGCCTCGAGCCTACGATGGTTATCGGCAAACTTTCATTGTGGCGCGGCCAGCCTTATAACAAGGCCATGCTTAAACCAATCTGAAGTGAATTTTTGCCACGCGGTTTTTTGTATGTATTTCTTGGTGAATTTCCAGTGCTTCACTACGCATCTGGGCGCAAAATGCACAGAGGCCTTCGTGGGCGGTATGTGACTTTTCATGGGCTGACAATAAGTCGCCGCACCTTTTGCAACGAGTAACCTGCTGGAGCGTTTTCATGGTGATCACCTCGTAATCCGAATGTCTGAAAATAATGCGCTATGGGTTTGTTGGGTATTCGGCTCTTCGTCATTGCAGAGCTACTTTATACAGCGCAAAACCAATGCCACTACAAAACCGCATGTACCTTAATTATTCTAAGTAATTGTTTATGCATTATTTTATGAGCTGGCAATGCTGGAAAACAGTGAAAAAATGCACAAGAAATTGTTGATTTCAGCACTAAATATCGTATCGCTTACGAAATGTCGTACAAGGTGTCAGCGCCAGTCGATGATGCAGGGGCGTTAGACGCTTTTGCAGGTTTAAAGGTGGTATGAGTTTTTAGGTTAATGGCTGTCGCTACAGGGGTAGCTCCAGCGCTGGCTCGAAGATTTGTAATCGGCGGGCTAATAAGCGGGTTTAATCAAATCTACCTCTGTCTTGAATGATGCTGCTCAGGTGCTTGATCTGCACTTAAGTTTTGACGAAATATCGTCAACTATTCAAAAATATGTGATACATTTCGCTTTAAACGTATCGGGAGAATATTCCCAATTAACTAGGTAGTATGAGTGTGCTACCGATGAAATGCTTGAGAGTCCGCATGCGGCAACGATACTATCCGGCCATATTCAAAACGCTAAACGCTGCTATCGTTTCCTATGTCTGCGCACTCGCAGCCCTAGTGCCTGCCTCTGTAGTTGCCGGGGGCCATATGGGGCATATGCCCAGCCATGGCACCACCGGGCTGCCGGGTGATTTGTTATTGTTTCCGGCTGTGACCGGCATCGAACGTTTCGATCAAGAACCGCAGAAAAAACTCAGTACAGGTGACGTTATCCCCGAGATTAACGTGTTTTACACCACCGACTATCAGCGCTTCCGCTTTCTCGGCGAATGGCTGGTCAGCACCAAAACCCATAATCTGGAACGCTTTCAATTAGGCATGCATGTTGGCGACGAAGCCACGCTGTGGTTGGGGCGCTTTCATAACCCGATCGGCTATTGGAACATGCAGTTCCACCACGGCGCGTTTCTGCAAACCACGATCAGCAGGCCCGGTATTATGGCTTTCGAAACGGCGGGAGGCGTGATTCCCAATCATTTGACCGGGTTTTTATGGGAAGGTGTCCACGATCTGGGTGAGGGCGGCTTGTATTACACGGTTGGCGCTGGTGCGGGCCCGCAAATTAATAAAGGTTTGGAAGCGTTCAATCTGGTGGAGCCGGGAGGTTCCCGCCGGCCTGGTGTGTCGTTTCGGTTGGGCTACCAACCTATCAGCTATGGGGTCGACGAATTCGGCATTTCCGGGGCCTACAATCAAATTCATTCCGACGAACTGGCCGTTAAAAACGTTAATCAGTTCGTCGCCAGTGCCTATGCCGCTAAGCAAATCCAATCGCTAAGATTATTAAGCGAAATTGTCTATGTGAACAATACCTTGGAAAGTCCGTTGGGCGGCAAAACTTACGACGATTTTCTCAGCGCTTACGGGCAAGTGGAATGGGACCTCAATCCGGCCTGGACTGTGGTCGGGCGCGTAGAAGGCACTTTTGGCGGCAGGGACGATCCCTACCTGGCGATGTTTCCTAAATATGTCGAGGACAGGTTTCTCGGCGGCATACGCTATAAGCTCAACCACACGAATGCCCTAAAGCTAGAAGCCTCCCGCGATCATTTGCGCGACGATCATTTCGGGCAAGTGATGTTTCAATGGAGCGCGGTGTTCCCATGAAACTGCTGCGCGGTCTTTGCATCATTGTTTTGCTGTTGCTGCTTGGAGCGCAGAGCCTATGGGCTATCACTCGCCATTCTCTGGTATTGGCCACCAGCGCCAACTCGTCGATGCCGGCTCTAACCGTGCAAGAAGCCAGAAAATTGTTCTTGGGCGTACCTTTGGAGAAGGGCGGCGAACACCCCGTGCCCTTATTAAATATCAGCGATCCGTTAATTTTCGAAGTATTTCTGCAAAAAGTGGCCTTCATGTCGGCTAATGCCTATGAAAGTCAAACCATATCGGTGGTTTTCCGCCTCGGCGGTAAGCGTCCGGAGAGTTTTAACGATCTGAAGAGCTTGGTCGATACGCTGCAACAAAATCCGGGTACGGTGACCTATTTGTGGGAAGATCAAGTCCGGGCCAATCAAGGCCTTAAAGCGGTTAACGTGTTATGGCAGGGAGCCCTGGAATGAGTCGGTTTTTTCATAGTTTTAACGGCCGAATGATTCTGGCGGTTGTCGGCATTCATTTACTGCTGGTGCCGGTGTTGTTGTTCGGCATTTATCGGGTAATCAAACCCAGTTTGGAAGCGCAGTTTGTCAATTACGTCCGCTCCGATGCCTTGCTGTTCAGTAATCTGGTGACACCGCGCCTGCAGCACAGTAAGGCCGGCGAATTGCAAGGCTTGTTAGGGGAGTTTCTGTTGAATGGCCGTTTGGCGTTTGCGGAAATCGCCACCGAGCGCGGCAATATTCGCGCCGACATCGAACTGAATGCGCAGCAGCAATTTCAGGAAGATTTTTTCTTCGGCGAGCACGACGACGATATTTATTTTCTAGCGGTGCCGATTTTGAATCCTGAAGACGGCTCGTTGGCGATGCTAAGGCTGGGTTACGACGAGCGGCAGATTCAACGCGACATTGCCACGATCTATCAGCGTAGCGCCTATTTTGTCGCGGTTTACATGGGCTTGACGCTGCTGGTGGTGGGATTGTTCGGGCGCAAACTGGTTATGCCGCTGGAACGTTTACGCGACGAAGCCGAACAAATCGCCGCCGGCAATCACACCGGGCAATTTAATTCCGGCACCAAAATTACCGAAGTAGCGGCGTTGGCCGAGCATCTGGAAAAAATGCGCCAAGCCTTGCTGTCCGCCCGCGACGCGGCATTGCAGGCCGCCGGCGCGAAGAGCGAGTTTCTGGCTAATATGAGCCATGAAATCCGCACGCCGATGAATGGCATCATCGGCATGATAGGTTTGGCCCTGCGTACAGATCTTACGCCGCAGCAACGCGAATTTCTGGGGATGGCGAACAGCTCGGCGGATGCTTTGCTGCGCATCGTCAATGACATTCTGGATTTCTCCAAGATTGAGGCGCGTAAGCTCGAACTCGATCATGCACCGTTCAAAGTCCGCGAAAGCCTCGGCGACACCTTAAAGCTGCTGGCCGGCCATGCCCATGAAAAAGATCTGGAGTTGATGTTGCGCATCGACCCGGAAACCCCGGACGATTTGCTGGGCGACGTCGGCCGTTTGAATCAAGTCATCATTAATCTGGTCGGCAATGCCATCAAATTTACCCAGCATGGCGAAATCGTGGTGCAAGTCAAACCGGAATCGGTCGATGAAAACAAGGTTTGTTTGCAGATTGCGGTCAGCGACACCGGTATCGGTATTTCCCCCGATAAACAACAGCTTATTTTCGAAGCCTTCGCGCAGATAGACGCTTCGTCCACCCGAAAATTCGGCGGCACCGGCCTGGGTTTGTCGATTTCTTCGCGCTTGGTCGAGTTGATGGGCGGGCATTTGTCATTGGAAAGCGAAGAACATAAAGGCAGCACTTTTTTCTTTACCGCCGTGTTTGACCGGCACACTAAAAGCGAGGCCGACGCGCCATTTCAGCCACTGATAGACGTGAAAAATCTACCGGTGTTGATCGTGGACGACAATGCCATCAATTTACGGGTGTTCTCGGAAATCTTGAACCATTGGGGCATGCGGCCCACCACGGTGGATAGCGGCGAGGCGGCCATCACCGCATTGAAGAGTATGGCGGAAACCGGCGAAGCCTACGCTTTGATTTTACTCGATGCGATGATGCCGATCATGGACGGCTTTATGGTGGCGCAAGCCATCAGAGAGGATCAACGCTTCGAGCCGGTAACCATCATGATGTTGTCGTCTGCCGACCGGCCGGACGATTGCGAACGCTGTCACGATTTGGGCATCAATTTGTATGTGCGTAAACCGGTCAAACATTCGGAATTGTGGAATGCCATTCAATCGGCGTTGGGTAAATCCGCCAAAGCCGCAGAAGCCGCGCTGACAGTATTGGCCGAGCCGCCGCGTAAGTTAAGAATTTTGTTGGCGGAAGATAATCCGGTTAACCAATACATGGCGGTGGTGTTGCTGGAAGAGCGCGGCCATACCGTGAAGGTGGCCAACAACGGCCAGGAGGTACTGGATATATTGGCTACCGATATTTTGTTCGATCTGATCTTAATGGACGTGCAGATGCCGGTAATGGACGGTTTTCAGGCTACCGAAGCGATTCGGGCCAGCGAGCGCGAGACCGGTAAACATATGCGGATTATCGCGATGACCGCGCACGCCCTGAAAGGTGATAGGGAACGCTGTTTAGCCGTTGGTATGGACGATTACATCGCCAAACCCGTGCAGGAGCAGGATTTGTTGGCAATGGTGGAGTGTTGGAATATGGCGGGAACAGAGCAAGCGGATAAGCACAGCATGGCGTCGGCGCTGTTGGCTGAGCCGGCGCTGGATTGGCAACAAGCCTTAAGCCGGGTGCGCGGTAGACAGCAGATGTTGTGCAAAATGATGACTTTATTTCAGGAACAGTCAGCGCCGCTGCTGAATGACATGGCCGATGCGATACAGCGTCAGGATGCCGAATTGTTACGGCTATCCGCACATACCCTGAAAAGCTCGGCCAACAGCATCGGCGCCTTCCCGTTCGGCAAGATAGCCCAGCAGCTGGAGACGATGGGCCACGAGGCTGCCTTTACTGATGCGGCCGCCAGTTACGAGTTACTGCAACAAGCCAGCATTCGGCTGGAGCCGGCTATTCAGGAATATTTGCACGAGTTTCAGGAATGATGCTGCCGCCGGTGGTTGGGATAGGTTAAGAAGGAGATAGGCATGACTCATAAGCGCCAGCGCGATAAACCGTTAATCTTGATGCTGGACGACAATCCGGTTAACTTGGAAGAGTTGGCAGGCTTGGTCGATGAAGCCGGCTTTGACGTATTGCGTGCGGAAACGGGCGAAATTGCCTTGGTCCAAGCCGTGGCCCAATTGCCAGACCTGATTCTGTTGGACGTGCTGATGCCGGGCATGGACGGTTTTACCGTCTGCCAGACCTTGAAAACCATTCCGACGACGCGCGATATTCCGGTGTTATTCATGACGGCCTTGGCGGATACCGCCGATAAATTAAAAGGTTTTCAAGTCGGGGCGGTGGATTACATCACCAAGCCGTTTCAATACGAAGAAGTACTTGCCCGCGTGCAAACCCATCTGACGCTGCAAAAGTTGAAGCTGGAGTTGCAAGAAAAAGAGCAGCGCCTGTCGCGGATTTTCGAGAACGCGATGGATGCGATTCTGACGCTGGATGACATCGGGCGGATTACCTTATTCAACGCGGCGGCCGAACAGATGTTTCGCTGCAAAGCCGCCGACAGCATTGGCCGGGCGGTGGATAGATTTTTGTCGCCCGAGCTTTACAAAACGCTAACCAATTTTCGCAACGGCGTGCCGGCCGAGCAGGCCATTTGGGTGTCGGAAGGCATGAGTGCGGTACGCGCGGATGAGAGCACTTTCCCCATCGAAGCCACCATTTCCCGCGTGGAAGCCATTGGGCAGAAACTGTATATCCTGATTTTGCGTGACATCAACGAACGTAAAGCCCGGCAACAGGCCGAAGCGGAATGCAATACCTTGCGCGGCATCAATCTATATCTACAAGAAGAAGTCTTGGCCAGCCGCGATGGCGAGGAATTGATCGGCAATTCTCCGGCATTGCATCAAGCGATGGATCTGGTCAGGCAGGTAGCCAACACCGACGCAACGGTGTTAATCACCGGTGAAACCGGTACCGGCAAGGAATTGATTGCTCGGGCGATTCACAATCTCAGCGCTCGCAAAGACAAAACCTTGGTGAAATTGAATTGCGCGACGATCCCGGAAAATCTCGCCGAAAGCGAGCTGTTCGGTCACGAAAAGGGCTCGTTTACCGGGGCGATTGCTCGCAAATTGGGACGTTTTGAACTGGCTAACGGCGGTACCTTGTTTCTGGATGAAATCGGCGAATTGCCGTTGGAGATGCAGGCCAAATTATTGCGGGTGCTACAGGAAGGCGAATTCGAACGGGTGGGCGGCACGCAAACCCTGACCTGCGATGTGCGGGTCATCGCCGCCACCCATCGGGATTTGGCGCAGTTTTCGCAACAAGGTAAATTCCGGGCCGACTTGTATTACCGTTTAAATGTGTTTCCCATTAATTTGCCGCCGCTACGCGAGCGTAAGGAAGACGTGCCGTTTTTGGTGAAGCATTTCATCGATAAGTACGCGGCAAAATTCGGCAAGAAAATTCAGTCTATTCCGGAACGGATGATGGCTGATCTGCAAAGTTATTTCTGGCCCGGCAATATTCGCGAGCTGCAACATATCATCGAACGTGCGGTGATTTTAACCAAGGGCAGTCAACTGGCCGCCGTGGATTGCGTGAATGTGATGGGGGCCGGCGGCGCGCCCAACGCGGCACCGATTGTCACGCTGGACGAAGCCGAGCGCGCGCATATTTTGAAAGCGCTGGAAGCCACGTCCTGGCGAATCGCCGGTAATCAGGGAGCGGCGAAGATTTTGGGGGTGCCATCCACGACTTTGCGGTCGCGGATGGAAAAGCTGGGGATTAGTAAACCGGCCTGACGGGGGCTAGTTTTCAAACACATCTACGCCTTTCGGCGCTTTGAAATTAAACAAGGCGTCGTCCAGCTTGGGATTGAGCTGGATGTTGGAAAAATAAATACGGGTTAATTGGCCGAAATTGTCGCTCAGTTCCATACCGCCCAATTGGTTGCCGTTCAGGCCGATCAAAATATACTTGAACCCGCTTTCTTCATTCTTGGGTGATAGTTTCACCCAGTTCATGCCGTCGTCTTCCTTGCCTTGTTCCTGCAGGATGAATTTTTCCTCTATATCCACTTCGCCGGTCAATAACAATGCCGGTGTGGAACCCAGCGAATCGTCCAACTGTTTGACCGTCACCTGTTCCAGGTCGGCATCGTAAAACCAGACTTTGCCGGTATTGGACACAATCTCTTGCACAAAGGGTTTTTGGTAGTTCCAACGAAATTTGCCGGGTCGGCTCAGATAAAATTTACCGGTGCTGTTTTGCGCGGGGCGGCCGCTTTTATCGAAACTGGTTTGCTTGAAATCCGCCGTCAAGGAACTGCTGCTGGCTAAAAAGCTTTTCAATCGGGCAATCGGTGTTTCGTCTGCCCAGGCTGACGAGGTGGTGGCGATCAGGAAAATCAGAGCAAAAATGTGTTTAAGCAACATAGTTAAAAAGGGTTCAGGTTATTAAGCCAGCTTTCGCCGGATTCCGGACTTGCTCCGCAGTCGGCAAATTGGCTGGGTCCGGAGCCATCCACGAACGGCATCAATTTAGCGCCGGGGCAGCCTTCATTGCTGAGCAAGCCGCTGGCAGTATCTATCCAGGTCATCTGTACATTATCGGGCGGTACCAGGCTGACCGGCTTCTTCGACACTTGCCGCATCAGCTCGGACCAGATTTGCAAGGCGCCGGTTCCGCCGGTCAAGCCGGTCGGTTTGTTGTCGTCGCGGCCAACCCATACCACCGATAGAAAATCGCCGCTAAAACCGGCAAACCAGCTGTCGCGTAATTGATTGGTGGTGCCGGTTTTGCCGACTAAGGCCATGTTCTGCGGCAAATAGTTATACGCGGAATGGCCGGTGCCGGCATACATCACTTCTTGCAAAATGGTGTTGGTAATAAAGGTGGCGGCTGGGTCGACCGCTTGACGCACGGTAAAAGGATAACTTTGCAGGGCTTTGCCGTCGGCGGCGTTTACCGCGCGGATCGAGCGCAGCGGCGTGGCAAAACCGTCGCCGGCCAGGGTTTGGTAAAGCTGCGTGACTTCCAACGGCGTCAAAGGTTGCGCGCCCAACAGGAAGGACGGAAACAAATCCACCGGCCGGCTGACCCCCATGCTTTTTAAGGTGTTGGCGACTTTGGCCAAACCAATGTCCATGCCAATCCGCACAGTCGCCATATTGTAGGAGTGGGTGAGGGCGCTATGCAGCGGCACGATGCCGTGTTCCTGATTATCATAGTTGTCCGGCGACCAGGTTTTGCCTCTTTCGGCTGGAATTTCCAGGCGGGTATCGCTGATCGGCGTGGCGATGGTGTAGCGGTCCGGATATTCCAGTGCGGTCAAATAGACCACCGGTTTGATCAGCGAACCTATCGGCCTTACAGCGTCCAAAGCGCGATTGAATCCGGTATCCTCGGCGTCGCGGCCACCGGCCAGTGCGACAATTTCGCCGCTATCGCGACGGGTTACAATGGCGGCGGTTTCCAGATCGTTACTTTTCGGGCTTCTTTCTAAATGCTTCAGTTTGCTGGCGATGGATTTTTCCAATGTGTCTTGGATGCGGGTATCCAAGGTGGTGACGATGCGTAGACCTTCCGAGGTCAGATCGTCTTCTTTATATTCCTGCTTCAGTTGGCGTTTCACCAGATCGATAAAACCCGGATAGCGATTGGCGGAGCGATGAATCACCGTCGCGACGCCTATCGGTTGTTTTTTGGCTTCGCTCAGTTGCTGTGCGTCGATAAAACCTTCCGTATGCATCGCATCCAGCACGATGTTGCGGCGTTCCAGCGTGTGTTCAGGATTGCGGCGTGGATCATACTCGGACGGCCCGCGTACCAATGCCACCAATGTAGCAACTTGATGCAAATTCAGGGTTTTTAATGATTGCCCAAAATAAAATTCGCTGGCCAAACCAAAGCCATGCACAGCGCTGGCGCCGTCTTGGCCCAGGAATATTTCGTTCAAATAAGCTTCCAGAATTTCGTCCTTGCTGTAGCGATATTCCAGAATAAACGACATCAAGGCTTCTTTCAGCTTGCGGCGTAGCGTGCGTTTGGGATTCAGGAAAAAGTTTTTCACCAACTGCTGGGTGATGGTGCTGCCGCCTTGCACCATGCCGCCGGCTTTCACGTTGGACCACATGGCGCGGACGATGCCTTTGGGCGAGATGCCGAAATGGTTGTAAAAGTCCTTGTCTTCGGTGGACAGCAGGCCTTGCACCAGGGTTGGCGGCGCTTCGTCCAGTTTGATCAGAATTCGGTCTTCCTTGCGGGTGGGATAAAAGCTGCCGATTTGCACCGGGTCCATGCGGACGATGGCCAAACTCTCGCCGGTGGCGGCGTCGGTAATACCGGCGATGCCGCCGCTCGTGAAACTCACGCTGATATTGCGGCTTTCCTGAGGCGTATTGCCGAAATTAAAGGCGCGGGTGCGGATGTTGATCTGGCCACCCTTAATGGAATAGGAGCCTTCGCCGGCCAGTTGGTTGTCCTGGCGGTAATGCAATTCCAGCAATAAGTCTTCCAGATTTTTGCTGGAAATTTCGTAACCGGCGTAAAGCTCGACGGGGCTGGCATAGACGCGGGCCGGAATCGACCAGCGCTTGCCCTCGAATTGCTGGCGTACCGTGTAATCTAGGTAGCTAACATACACCGCCAATACGAAAGCCCCGATCAGCACTAGCGAAACCAGCGCGCGTTTCAGCCACGATGCTTGGGGTTGCGATTTTCTGCGTCTAACGGTCGATTTGCTGCTTCTGGGTCGTCTAGGCATTAAGTCGGTATCTGATCTCGCCGACGGCAGTTAGCGGCGGCTGTGTGAATGGGGCGAAGATGGCACCTGCTGGTTCGGCGCAGTTCATTTAGCTTACTATTATCTAATAAAATGCCCACTTCCGCACAGATTGCTGGCGTTATTGAGGAGAATAGGCGAGTGTTGATACTGAAACTGTTTCCAAAATGCTTGGCCCAGCTACCGTCGACACTGATGCGTTTTGGTTTGGTGCTGGTGCTTGCGCTGGCAATCATGCCGAGTGTCGGAGCGGTTGAAAACCGGATCGATATCGAAGCTTTTGTACGTAACGGTTGTCCGCATTGCCAACAAGCCGAACAATTTTTGGCGGTGCTGCAAGGCGAGCAACCCGGTTTACGGATAGTTATTCGCAATATCTCTGCTGAGCCAACCGCCTTGGAGCGATTGCAGCAGATTACCGAATCCCGGCAAGCCGGGCCAATCAGGTTGCCGACATTTCTGGTGCATGGCGAATACATCGTCGGTTATTCCGAAGAAGCCGGTAGTAGCGGTTTGATTAGGAATGCCTTGCGTGCCGGTGCGCTGCCGAGTGAAGTGTCCGGCGCAGAAGCCGGTAGCTGTGAAGTGCAAGTCAGCGAGTCCTGCGATGTGCCGGTTAGCCAGCCACCCGCACCCGCAACGGAGGTGTTTGCCGTGAATTGGTTTGGCAGGCGCATCGGTCTTGATGAGGTTGGTTTGCCGGCTTTTACACTAGCCATGGGCTTGCTGGATGGCTTCAATCCCTGTTCGATGTGGGTGTTGATTTTGATGATTTCGATGCTGGCACCTATGAATAATCGGCCCCGGATGTTGGCGGTGGCCGGCACGTTTGTTGTCGTCGAAGGGATGGCTTACTTCGTGTTTATGGCCGCCTGGTTGAATCTGTTTTTACTGATAGGCTTATCGCGAGCTTCGGAATTGGCTATCGCCGGCATTGCCGTGTTGGCCGGCGCGATCAACCTGAAAGATTTTTGGGCGTTTGGCAGGGGTATCTCGCTGTCGATTCCGGTTGCCGCCAAACCCGGTATCTACAACCGGATTCGGCGCATCCTGCAAGCCGAGAATTTGGCGGGCGCCATGTTGGGGGCCGTGGTACTGGCTTTGCTGGTCCAGATCGTCGAATTGTTGTGTACCTCCGGATTCCCGGCCCTTTACACACGCATACTCACCTTGCGGGAATTAAGCGGCTGGGACTATTACGGTTATTTAATGTTGTACAATCTGGCCTATATGCTGGATGACGTCGTTGTGCTGGGTGTGGGAGTCGTGACCCTGAGTCAGCATCGTTTGCAGGAAAAAGAAGGTCGTTGGCTGAAATTGCTTAGCGGCTTGGCGATGGTAAGTTTAGGGTTGTATTTAATATTGCGCGGTTTAGGCGAGTAGATGGCCGGTTGGCGTGGGGCGCTGATTAACAGCACTTTTCTTTATCACTACACGTGCGATAGAACCGAAACGAGATAGGAGAATTCGTGATTGATAACAAGCGCAGGCACCCGCGCCTAAAGCACCGTGCCAAAATCAGGATGACGGTGCCGGCATCGGCTGAAGCGGTCGTGGTGGATATGCGGGACTTTTCCGAGACTGGATTGTTTTTACTGTGTGCCAACGAATTAATCCCGCCGATTGGCGCGCTAGTGGAAGTGCAAACCACCGAATTCGACGATGCGCCGATACAAACTGCGATTGTGGTGCGGGTAGAGCCGGACGTGGGGTTTGGTCTGGAGTTTGCGCCGCGTTGATCAGGCGGTCAGGTCGAGGAGCTCGCCGTTACGGCTGGGTTGCTTTTGCGAATTCAACAATTCTCCGCGAGCTTTATTAGCCATCGCCGCTGCCTTGGCGGCGATGCTTTGATCCGGGCCTGAGGGACTGGCCGGCGCTAATGCCGCGCGGCGGATAGTCTCGGCTTTGCGCAGAGTCGCTTCCGGGTCGCCGGCAACCTCTGAGACATCAATATTCACTTCACCGCCGGTGGCGTAACGTTGGCCATCCGGCCCCGTCACAAAAGTAAAACGCGCACCACTGACAGCGATACCGCCGGCGGCACTTAAATGAGCTTGCTCGTGCGCCCGAACTTCCTGGTCGCGGGCTTTAAGCTCGGCAATTTGGCTTAGCTGTTCCGGACTGTATTGGCCGGATTGGGCGTTTGCGCTTTTCGCAGTTTGGGCGATAGGTTCGACAGGCGCCTGTTCGCCGCTCGCGGCTAGATTGCGACCGGTCAGCCGATATAGCGAAGTTTGATGGGAAGAGGCGGTGACCAGCATGTTGGGCCTCGAACGGATTGTGTTAACTGGCTCTAAGAATACACCTTGACTTCATGCTGGTTCAAGTCATCAAAGCATATTTAGCCTGAGTTTTCACGGTAGGGGCGATTATCGCAGTCTGGCTGATTAAATCCCTTTTACTCGCGATTCCAGCAACTACCAATCCCGTTTGTTAATCGCACTCGGCTCCGGCTTGCGCTGGGAAAGACGCTTCTAAATTGTCGGAAGTTCCGGTTCAATGTGCAAACTGTCCAATTTCTGCAAAGCCCATTGTGCATGCTCGCGCACCATCTCCGATTCATCACTCAATCTGCCGGCCAATGCCGTCTTAGCCGCATCAGTGGCTTTGCCATTACCCAGCGCCACAGCGATATTGCGCAGCCAACGCTGATGACCGATGCGGCGAATCGCCGAGCCTTCGGTTTTTTGCAGAAACTCCGTTTCGGTCCAATTGAACAATTCAAGCAAAGTCGCCTGGTCCAAGCGATGGCGGGGTTTAAAATCGCTTTCCGCGCTAAGTTTGGCGAAACGGTTCCACGGGCACACCAATTGGCAATCATCGCAACCGTAAATCCGATTGCCCAGCAAGGGGCGCAATGCCACTGGAATGCTGCCGTGCAATTCGATAGTTAAATACGAGACGCAACGGCGGGCATCAACCTGATAGGGGCCGACGATGGCTTGGGTCGGGCAAATATCCAAACAAGCCCGGCATTGTCCGCAGTGGTTGCTGACGGGCTGATCGCTGGGTAAGGCCAAGTCGGTATAAATTTCCCCGAGAAAAAACCAGGAACCGGACCGGCGATTGATCAGGTTGCTGTGCTTGCCTATCCAGCCCAAGCCGGCTTTCTCGGCGATGGCTTTTTCCAAAACCGGCGCGCTGTCGACAAACGCCCGATAACCGAACGGGCCAATCTCCTCGGCGATTTTGTCCGCGAGCTTTTGCAAACGATTGCGTAACAGTTTGTGGTAATCACGTCCTAAGGCATACCGCGATACGAAGGCGGCGGCCGGGTCGTCTAATAATTGCTTGCTGATTGCCGATGGTTCCGGCAAATAATCCATCCGTGCCGAGATAATGCTGCGTGTGCCCTCCTGCAATAACGCCGGTCGGCTGCGTTTTAAACCGTGTGCGGCCATGTATTGCATCTCGCCGTTAAAGCCCTTGTCCAACCAGTCGTGCAGATGCCGTTCGGCGGCAGTTAAATCCGTGTCGCTGATACCTATCTGCTGAAAGCCCAATTCTTCGCCCCAATGCTTGATGCGTTGGACAAGTGCGTTAAGATCTTCGGCTTGGGTTAAAGGCGTGTGCAATTTACGGAACCTTGGGAAATAGTAGGGGAGATCGTCGTGGCCTAGTAAGGAATGGCTCGCGAATAGCTGGATAAGCTAACCGTATCAAACATGAAGATCAACCGTTAAGCTGTTCAAGTCACTGGTAAGAAATCCCTGCCAGTCACGAAGGATTACGTAGAAAAGCTAAGCGGGGCGTTTTATGATCGACGGCAAAAAAGCGCGACATCCTTATCAAGCAAAACTTGGACGACCGATTATGACAATTCCGCTGTATCCGGCGCATACCAGTGCCACATGGACAATAGTGAAGCATAAACTATTGCTGTGCCTGGCTATGTGGTTGCCGCATCACCCAGTGCTTGCTGATAACAAACTGCCTATCGGCGAGTTCAGCCAGAATCGCCTGGAGGGCTGGGAACATAAACGCTTCAAAGGCGAAACCCAATATCGATTACACGCAATCGACGGCGTGACGGCACTGAAAGCTGATAGCCACGCCGCCGGTTCCGGCCTGTTTAAGGAGCAACGCATCGATCTCACTCAAACGCCATTCCTGAACTGGTCGTGGCGCATCGGCAATCGTTTATCCGGCTTGAACGAACAAAGCAAGGCTGGCGATGATTACGCGGCGCGGGTTTATGTGGTGGTCAAAGGCGGGCTGGCGTTTTGGCAAACTAAGGCTGTTAATTATGTCTGGGCCGGCAACAGCAAACGGGATAGCGTCTGGCCGAATGCTTTTGCCGGCGATCATGCGATGATGATGGCTTTACGCGATCAGGAAGCACCGTTGAATGTCTGGGAACACGAAAAACGCAATATTAGGGCCGACTTCAAGCAACTATTCGGTGAAGACATCATCGCTATCGATGCCGTCGCCATCATGACCGATACCGACAACAGCGGCGGCCACGTTTGTGCTGTGTATGGCGACATCTGGTTTTCCAAGGATTAAGCATGCACGACACCAAACCATTATTGGCCAACAGCGACTTTCCGGCCATTTTTCGCAAGCGGTTGGAGATTTTGCAAATCAATCTGGGCTATCGGTGCAACTTGAGCTGTGTGCATTGCCATGTCAACGCCGGCCCCAAACGCACCGAGGCGATGAGTCGGGAGACTATCGATGAAATATTGGCGCTGGCCGACACCGCTAACATTCACACGCTGGATCTGACCGGCGGCGCGCCGGAAATGCATCCGGATTTTCGCTATTTGGTGCGAGCCGCGCTGGATCGTGGCATAGCGGTGATCGACCGTTGCAATCTGACCATTCTGGAAGCACCTGAATACGCCGATCTCGCGGCGTTTCTGGCCGCGCAGCAGGTGAACATTGTCGCCTCCCTGCCGTGTTATCTGGAAGAAAATGTCGACAAACAACGCGGCAAGGGCGTGTTCAAGGATAGTCTGGCGGCCTTACAGCGCTTGAATAGGTTGGGTTATGGTCAGCCGGACAGCGGACTGGAATTGAATCTGGTGTTCAACCCGCAAGACGCGGTGTTGCCGCCCGATCAACATAATCTGGAACGGGCTTATAAGCAGCACTTGCAGCAACATTACGGCATCGTCTTCAACCGCCTGTTTGCTATCGCCAATATGCCGATTCAGCGTTTCGGCAGCACCTTGGTCAGTCACGGCTGTTTCGAATCCTATCTGGCATTACTGAAAGACAGTTTTCGCGCCGACAACCTTGAAAACCTGATGTGCCTGAATACCCTCAGTATCGACTGGCAAGGCTATGTCTACGATTGCGATTTCAATCAGATGCTTAATTTGCCCTTGGGCGCTGCAGCCAACCCCCAAACCCATATCAGCGAGTTGCGACTGGACCAACTGCAAGGCGCCCCCATCGCCACCGCCGCCCATTGTTACGGTTGCACAGCCGGCCAAGGCAGCAGTTGCGGCGGGGCTTTAGGGTAAATCAAAGGGCATGCCCCCTCGCATGAAACCGTCAAGAATCATCTTACTACTGATAATGGCGGGATTGATCGGGCTGTTTTTCAGCTTTGATCTCGAGCAGTACCTGAGTCTGGAAAACCTAAAATTACAGCAAGCAGAGATAGCTGACTATCGCCAAAGCAATCCGCTAATGGCGCTTGCTCTGTATGCCGCGTTGTATATCGCGGTCACTGCATTGTCGCTGCCAGGGGCGACGATATTGACGCTGGCCGGCGGTGCGGTGTTCGGTTTGCTCTGGGGGACGCTGATCGTCTCGTTTGCTTCCAGCATTGGTGCAACGCTGGCGTTTTTGGCTGCACGGTTTTTGTTCCGAGACTGGGTCAAATCCCGCCTCGGCAGTCGTTTGCAAACCATCGACGACGGCGTGAGACGCGACGGTGCTGTTTATTTGTTTACCTTGCGCCTGGTGCCGTTGTTCCCGTTCTTCATGATCAATCTGGCGATGGGTTTGACGCCCATCAAGACCAGGACTTTTTACTGGGTTAGCCAGTTAGGCATGCTGGCCGGCACACTGGTTTATGTTAATGCCGGCACCCAGTTGGCGAAAATCGACTCCCTATCCGCTATTCTCTCACCTGCTTTGTTGGTTTCGTTTGCCTTGCTCGGTGTATTTCCACTAGCGGCGAAGAAAATGCTCGAAGTCATTCAACAGCATAAAGTCTACGCGCGCTGGACCAAACCAGCCCGTTTCGACAACAACCTGATCGTCATCGGCGCGGGTGCCGGCGGCTTGGTGTCGGCTTATATCGCCGCAGCCGTCAAAGCTAAAGTCACGCTGATCGAAAAGCATAAAATGGGCGGCGACTGCCTGAACACCGGTTGCGTGCCGTCGAAGGCGTTGATCCGTTCGGCCAAGCTGTTGTCGCACATCAAACGCGCGCCCGAGTTCGGCATTGCCAAAGCCGAAGCCGAGTTTGATTTTGCGGAGGTGATGCAGCGAGTACAACAGGTGATCAAAACCGTAGCGCCGCACGATTCCATAGCGCGTTATGGCGAGTTGGGCGTGGATGTGATGCAAGGTAGCGCCAAAATCGTTTCGCCCTGGGCGGTGGAAGTCACCACAGCCGACGGCGTTAAAACCCTCACCAGCCGCGCCATTGTTATCGCCGCCGGTGCTAGCCCCCTAGTGCCGCCGATACCAGGACTGGAAAACATCGATTATCTGACCTCGGATAACGTCTGGGACTTGCGTGAATTACCCAAACGCCTGTTGGTGTTGGGCGGCGGTCCAATAGGCTGCGAACTGACGCAAACCTTCGCTCGCTTGGGTAGTCAGGTTACGCAGGTGGAAATGGCCCCGCGCATCATGGTACGGGAAGATCCAGTGGTATCGGACATAGTCCAGGCTCGTTTCCAGGCGGAGGGCGTGGAGGTCAAAGTTCAGCATACAGCCAAGGAATTTATCGTCGAAAACGGCGAACACATTCTGCTGGCCGAACATGTCGGCCAGATGGTCAGGATTGCCTTTGATAAGGTGCTGGTGGCGCTTGGCCGCTCGGCCAATGTGCAGGGTTACGGCGTGGAAGAAATGGGCATCGCCCTGTCGCCGCGCCGTACCTTGGACGCCAATCCATTTCAGCAAACCAATTATCCCAACATCTATGCGGTCGGCGACGTGGCCGGACCGTATCAGTTTACCCACACCGCGGCGCATCAAGCCTGGTATGCGACGGTGAATGCGCTGTTTGGCCCCTTCAAAAAGTTTCGCACCGATTACGCCGTCATCCCTTGGTCGACCTTTACCGATCCGGAAGTGGCCCGCGTGGGTTTGAACGAGCAGGAGTCGCAAGCACAGAACATCGCGTATGAAGTCTCTACCTATGGCATTGATGACCTGGATAGAGCAATAGCCGACGGCGAGGCACACGGCTTCGTCAAAGTACTGACCGTGCCCGGTAAGGACAAAATCCTCGGCGTCACCCTCGTTGGCGAACATGCCGGCGACTTACTGGCTGAATTCGTGTTGGCGATGAAGCACGGTATCGGCTTGAATAAGATCCTGGGCACTATTCATATCTATCCAACTCTAGCGGAAGCCAATAAGCATGTGGCGGGCGTCTGGAAGCGCAATCATGCCCCGCAAGGTCTGCTGAAATGGCTGGGCCGTTATCACGCTTGGCGGCGCAAGGTTTAAGCCATGCCAGCGATCTATCCCGACAGTGTGCTTATGATTTTTTGCAAAGCGCCGATTCCCGGCCAAGTCAAAACCCGGCTGCAACCAGCCTTAAATGCCGAACAGGCTGCCGCAGCACACCGGCAATTAACTTACATGACCCTGGAACGCGCCTTCCAGCAGCCCTTGTGTGCGGTTGAATTGCATTGCGCGCCAGACGCCGGCCATAGCTTTTTTCAGGATTGTGCGCGGCGTTATCCGTTGACGCTTAAAGGGCAATACGGCGCCGACTTGGGTGAACGCATGCACCACGCCTTTGCTGATGCCTTAGGCCGTTACCGCCATGCCTTGCTGATGGGGTGCGATTGCCCCAGTCTGTCGAGTGACGATCTGCTTCGCGCATTAGCGGTGTTACACAAAGGTCACGATGCGGTTATCGCACCAGCCGACGACGGCGGTTATGTGCTGATCGGCTTAAACGAAACGCAACCGAGACTGTTCAGCGACATGAGCTGGGGCCATGATCAGGTCATGGCCACCACGCGCAGTCGGGCAAATGAAATGGGTTTGAACCTTTACGAACTGGATAGCCAATGGGATGTGGACACTTACTCCGACTGGCTGCGTTATTCGGCTATGTAAACATTATGGGCAAAACCTAGCTTGATTCGCGTTATTGCCGGGAGGGGGGGCGGAATTCAGGCATAGGCTTGAAAGCGAGAGCCCATGATTGAAGAGAACAGTTCACTGGCGATCGGCTCGTCGTCAATGTTGTGTAGCAAACCCGACAATTGAATCCCTGTTGAGCTGTTTCTGGCTGAATTTTAAGGATTTTTTATTGGCATAACGCTTGCTTTTGGATTTATAGCCTCTGCCGGTCACACTTTGGCTCCTCTGTAATCGGGAAGCTGAAATTTGATCGGCGATGAACTTCCATTCAACTGTTAACTTCCGGGACAGAATATGCCAGCCACTTTTCAACTTAAAACCAACGACGACAATCAATATTCCTTTTCTTTTGTGAACAGTAAGGGCGAGCTGATTCTGATCAGCGGCGATTACGACAACAAAGAAGAAGCTCTCCAGGGCATTAAAGAAGTACGAACCGGCTCCTTAATGAGCAACCAGATTGCCGCCAGCAAGGTTCCTGAAGGCGATACTTTTTTTGTGATTAAAGATGCGACCGGCGCCATCATTGTCAAAAGCGTTTTATTTAATTCAAACATGGTATTCGACAATGCGCTGCACACGGTTAAAGACAATGCCTGCGTTGCCGAAATCGTCGATCTGACACTGTAAACTTGGGCTGAAAGCGCTGCTTTAATTTTTACATAGCGAAAATAGGTAAAGACAATATGGGTGTCGAGCTAAAAATTGTTCGAGAATTGGCCACGGTATGCGTGACTGCAAGCGAACTGGTGGCGATTGAAAATCTGCTTAAAGGTGAACTGACCAAGCCGGCATTCATCGAGCAATTCGACAAAATGGCAAATTCCATCAAGGAATGTTACGGCATAAGCATCGAGAGTCTAGAGACTTGGCTGGCGATGACCACCGAAACCGAGTTTTGCGAACAATTCGATGCCGCCTATGCCCACCACAAAGCCACTTACCTCAGTATTACCAACCGGCCACGGGTGGCATCGGAGCGGGCTTACCTAGATTACATGCTGCTCCGGGAATTTAAGGAGACCCAAACTGCTTATCCGCTGCTAAAACTGACCTTCGCACGCCTGGATGAGTTTATCGATAAATGGATTACCAACGATGCCTGGCTGGCGATGTCCATCGAGAATTTGGTAAAAATGCTGTATCGGTTTCTGACCGAGGTATCCGAGCTTAAGCAAAAAGACCCCAGCGATGCATTTACGCTTTATCAAACGCTGATGGTCGCGCTGCGCCCGTATTGCACCTTGCTTGAAAGTAACTGGAAAGTCCTGGAAGAACCGATCGCGGAAGCAACGGTATAAAGCTATATTAGAAATGCCGTAGCGCGTTACTATCGGGCCAACAGCTTGCTTATGGTCCGCAAATTAAGGCCCATTGCCACGGTCTCGGCCACCAATGCCGGCCAGGCCTCCCAGATGCAATCGTTGCTTATCCATGCAAGACTGGAAGCCAACAGCGCAATGCGCATGCGGCGATTGTTTAGGTAAAACAGAGCCAGTGTGGTGTTGATCACCGCAAAGGCCGGCAATAAAGAGACAGGGCCTTGCCAAGAGCATGCCGTAAGCCCGCTAAACAAAGCCACGAAGCTCGCCGCCGTCCAGTGTTTGTGCACACCTTTCTGCAAACGGCTGGACAGCAGGGTGCGCAGGGCGGTACTGGCCATGGTCAAGCCAGCGGTCCAGGCATCCAGTAACAGGTATTGAGCGGCCCACAGCACGGCCCCGGCCGCGGACCAGCGCCGAAACGCCACGCCATCCGGCAGACAATAAGCCCGCCATTCCACCAGAATGCCAATCCCGCCTATCAGGTAGGCGAGATGCAGCAGATTCAAATCCAGTTGCAAGCGTTAAGCCTTACCGCTGAGCTTTGTAAGCGGGGAAATTCCATTAATGCGTTGCCGTTACCCCGGCATATTTGAAAGGCAGATACTCGGCTTTCCAGAGATTGGCTTTAACGTAAGCTTCCAGATCGATACCCACTAAATCCTGCCGGGTCGCGGAGCCGTCTTCCAGTGCTTTAGCCAATACCCGATTAGCCACAAATAAACTGACTTGCTTCAGATCGCCCACCGGCGGGAAAATCAGGTCGGCAGCCGAACATTTCTCCACGATGTAGTCGGCCAAAGCATAGGCAGACTCCAAGACCATTGCGTCGCTAATCCGGCTGCACTCGCCCAACACCGCGGCAAAGCCCAAGCCCGGAAAAATAAAGGCATTATTGCCCTGACCAATCGGATAACGCCGGCCTTGATATTCGACGTCGGCGAATGGGCTGCCGGTCGCGACCATAGCTGTGCCTTGCGTCCACGCCAAGATGTCTTCCGGCGTGGCTTCGCAGTTGGCGGTGGGGTTGGATAAAGGGAAAATAATCGGCTGAGCGTGGTTCGCCGCCATGGTTTTAATCACAGTCTCGGTGAACAATCCCGCCACACCGGTTAGCCCGAGTAATACCGTCGGCTTGGCGTGAGTGACCACTTCCAGTAGGTTGGGCACCCTATCATCGGGAATATCCCAGTCGTGGTAACTTTCCTGAGTATGCGATAGCGGTAATTTGTAGGCCTCGGTCGTAGCTTCCTTGACCACCAGGCCATGCGCATCCACCACGAAAATCCGCTGCAGAATTTGCTCCATGGTTAAACCTTCGCGCAGCATGCCTTTTTTAATGCTACTGGCTACGCCGAATCCGCCGGCACCGGCGCCCACCACCACCACGGTTTGTTCTGCGAGGGTTTCGCCTTTTTTATGGCAAGCCGAGAGTAGGCCGGCCAAGGCCATCGCTCCGGTGCCCTGGATGTCGTCGTTAAAACAGGGCAATAGATCTTTGTATTTGGCCAACAAATCGAAGGCGATGTTTTTCGCAAAATCTTCCCATTGGATAATGGCTTTGGGCCAGACTGTTTGTACCGCGTTAACAAATTTATCGACCAAATCGAAATAAGGCTGGTCGTGCAAGCGCTTGCTATGCGCGCCCAAATAGAACGGATCGTTCAGCAATTCGCTGCGGTTGGTGCCCACATCCAGATTGACCGGCAAGGTTTGAAACGGGCACATACCGCCGCCGACGGTATACAGCCCCAGTTTGCCGATGCAAATCGCCAAACCGCCCATACCTTGGTCGCCGATACCCAAAATCGACGAAGAATCGGTCACCACAATCATACGAATATCGTGTAACGGGTAGTTTTGTAAAATGGTTTCGGCCCGGTCGATGTTGGCTGCCGAAAAAGTCAAACCGCGCGTGCTGGTAAAGTTGGAACTGAATTGTTGCACCGCCAAACCTATGGTCGGGGTGTAGACAACAGGCACCATTTCCTCCAGATGCTGCTCCAACAGCGCATAAAACAGCACCTCGTTACGGTCCTGCAGAGCCCTGAGAAATTGATACTTGGAAATATCGTTCGCTTGTTTTTGATAATTGACATACAAGCGGTCGAGTTGCTGAGCCATATCCGTGACTTGCGGCGGCAGCATGCCATCCAAGCCCAGTTCGATACGTTCCTGCACACTAAACGCCGTGCCTTTGTTGGTGGCCGGTAGCCTGAGTAAGGTCACGCCCCGAATCGAAACCTCTACATATTTATTACCGTCGGCATCTAGCCGGTAGTCGAAATAATCGCTTAGCGTTGTCATTAAGTTTCCTTGAGAATATTTGATCGAAATCCCGGGGCTAACCAGGAGCTCGAATGGCACAAACGATGGCGCGTGTTCCCTTTATAACAGCCTAATCGGCGATGCGGTAGCCGAAAACACGCTGAATCGGCACTTTTTTTGTCGCTTATAGTTGCCGTGTTTCAAGGCGGTGCAATTACTGAGTGTTTACCGCAAAAATGCCCCAGATTGGCGCTTGTGAGATGATGTTCAGCAGGCTTTGCAAAGAAACTTAACAAGACTTTCCCTCGTGAATCAAAAAAACCTGTTTGGTCATCCTATCGGCTTGTTCGTGCTGTTTTTCACTGAAATGTGGGAGCGCTTTTCCTATTACGGCATGCGCGCTTTGCTGGTGTTGTATATGACCCAGCATTTAATTCAAGCCGCGCAAACCGATACCTGGGTATTCGGATTTGCGCCGCTTCAGACTGGTTTGCAGGGATTGTTCGGGCCTTTGTCCACGCAAGCCCTAGCCTCGCAGATTTACGGTTTATATACCGGCCTGGTGTACTTCACGCCACTGTTCGGCGGCATTTTGGCGGACCGGGTGTTGGGGCCGCGCAAATGCGTGATAGTCGGCTGCGTGTTGATGGCTATCGGACATTTTTTGATGGCGGCCGAAGCGTTTTTCCTGTTGGCACTTCTGTTTTTGATTTTAGGTAACGGCTGTTTCAAGCCTAATATTTCGGCTCAAGTGGGCAGTTTATATGCGCCCGGCGACCCACGCCGCGACGGCGCGTTTACGATTTTTTATATGGGTATCAACCTGGGTGCGTTTTTCTCACCGTTGATCTGCGGCACCTTGGGCCAACGCTACGGCTGGCATTACGGCTTCGGCGCCGCCGGCGTTGGGATGTTGCTGGGTTTGCTGGTCTATCTGTTTGGGCAAAAATATCTGGGTGCGGATCAATTTGTTAAACCTGCGGCTGAGTTGATAAAGCCCGAACCGCTGACTACTAAAGAATGGCAGGCACTAGGCGGATTAATGGCTTTAGCGGTGCTGAATATTTTGTTCTGGGCAGTTTACGAGCAGCAAGGCAACACACTGCAACTGTTCGCCGAGCACAACACCGATTGGCATATCCTGGGTTGGGAAATGCCATCCACCTGGTTTCAATCCCTGAATCCGGCCTTTATATTCTTGTTGGTACCGTTGCTCGACCGTGTTTCTCGCTACCGCGCCGGCCAGGGCCGGCAAAGTTCGAGTGTCGGTAAAATGGCATTCGGCTCGATATTGTTGGGTGCGTCGTTTTTGGTACTGATTTTCGCGGTCAGCGGTGTGCAATCCACCGAAAAAATCAGCTTTCTATGGCTGGCATTGTGTACCTTGATTTACACGCTAGGCGAACTTTATCTGTCGCCGGTTGGCTTGTCGCTGGTCAGTAAAGTCTCGCCGCCGCGCTTGGTAGGCATGCTAATGGGCATGTGGTTTCTGTCGACGTTTTTTGGCAATTATTTGTCTGGTTACATCGGCAGTTTTTACGAGCAAATGCCCAGACAGGATTTCTTTCTGCTGTTGGCGGCGATGGGCGGCGCTACCGGCTTAGCCATATGGGCGTTCAAACCGCTATTAAAAAGGGTGGTCGGGTCGGATTAACCATCACGTATCAGTGTAGACCGACCACTTGCGATTGACAGGTTTGGGGGCTGGCCGCTTTTAACCGATACCTGGCAATTTTTGGATTCTTCTCTGGATTCTTTATCCAACCGGTTTTGCAGTTGTCGGTATGGCGATGCGTGGCTTTATTGCGGCAACGCGAGCGTATCACCACATGAACAACATCGCCTGTCGTTCGCCCAATTTACCGGATCAGTCCATCTCAGCAGCAGGCGCTGTCAGCCTTGGCTGATTCGCTGCCGGGTCCGGGCGAGCAGTCGAATAAGCCGAAATGCCGGGTTTTGTCTCCTAGTATTTGGAAGTGTTCGCCATAGCGGCTACCCGCCAGCATGTCGGCGGTGTTTCCGCAGACTCTTAACGGCCGGCCGGTTTCGAAATGATGATGATCGTCCAAATCAAAGCTGTGCGGGTGCTGCTCAATAGTGCCCAAATACGTTGCGACCTGGCCGAAGTCCTCGCAACGGTCTTCCAGGGGCATTTTAAAGGCGCGCACCGTCACCGAATCGAACTTGACCATGCCGATTTTGGCGAACACGTCCGGGTCGTCGATGCTGATGGCGTTTTGTTTGACCTTGCGGACATCGGGGCAGCCTAAGTCGTGCAATATGCGTCGGAAGTCTTCCCAATACAATGCGCCGCCCAGACATTCGCCTAATAGCACCGGGTCCTGGCGCAGTTTGAACGGGATGCGGCGATCGGCAAAAACATCGGAAAAATACAGCTCGCCGCCGGGCTTCAACACCCGGAATATTTCCGCCAGCACGCTGGGTTTTTCCGGCGACAGGTTGATCACGCAATTGGAGACCACCACGTCGACACTG
Organism: Methylomonas defluvii; assembly: GCF_033949435.1. Lineage (NCBI taxonomy): Bacteria > Pseudomonadati > Pseudomonadota > Gammaproteobacteria > Methylococcales > Methylococcaceae > Methylomonas > Methylomonas defluvii. The sequence continues at coordinate 87,286 of NZ_JAXARY010000019.1, forward strand.
TTGTCGGCGATACCTACGGTGTGCAGGTTTTCGATGTGACCGTGCAAAAACTCAACATTGGCAAATCCAAAGCGCTCAGCATGCCAGTTGCGATGACGCACGGCCACTTCTAGTTGCTCGGGAGTCATGTCTACGCCGATTACCCGTCCTGACGCGCCGACCAGCTTCGACAACAGATAGCAATCGCGGCCGGTGCCGCAGCCCAAATCCAGCACGGTTTTACCCGTTAATGCGGGGGGTAAGGGGGAGCCGCAGCCGTAAAACCGTTCCAACACTTCGGGATGCAGGTTGGTCAGCAAGGCTTTTAAATAGCTTGGCATGGCGTCGATGCTGCAACAGGCGCTGGTTTTCAGATCGTTGCTGGATTGCAAGACCTGACCATAATAATGGCGGACCGATTCGCTGATTTCGATACTGGTAGTCATGGAAAGCCTCGTGTTTTTATTATTGAAGATAAGTGCTAAGGGCGTTTTAAATGGCTGCGGCACAGATAGCCGCGCAGGGTAAGGCACGCATCCAGGATAAGGCAATCGATGCAATCACTCCAGTATTGGCCTAGCCGCTGCCAAGTCGATACCGAATTGGTTTGTGTGTCCGGAAAGCTGTGACGGGGGGTCAGAATCACCGGCATTCCGGCATAAGCTCTGAAGGCAATTCTGAACGGTAATGTACGTATCAACTCGTCCGGGAAATTGGCGGTACTGCTGCTGAATAGAATACGGGAGAGCATCGGAAATTTCCTTAATCGGATCGGTCACACGCTCTAAGTTGTAAGGGTTGGCTTAAACCTTACAACAATATTCCACAATAGATAAATCGCTGCTTGGTTCTGATGATAAACGCAATGCCATTAAGTTCCGCTTGGGCATTGTTCATGCCGTATAAGCCCCATCGATCCTCTTTTTAAAAGGGGAAGAGCTTAAATTTGATGTTATTGATGATGACGCCCCTGTGAACGGAAAGACTGATTCTTCCAGGCACTGCTTGACAAATAATCATAGAATCTCAGCCCCAACGGCATACCCACGATAAATAGGGTTGGGTTAATAAATAGTTAAAGCCCTAGTCATGAATAGACGGCCGAGCTGAGATGATAGTAGTAAAGTCTGGCGCTACTGGATAGTGCCGTTACAGCTCAATTCCTGAGCAAATAGTAACGGAGCGGAGAGCGAGGTTTTCATTGCACCCGTTCAAAATGACCGGGATTGCGTGATTTTTATCCGGTTTGCCCGGACTGCGCTTGGTGTAGTGCCACGAAGTCGGACATTGCCAGGCTACCAATAACGTTGGTATCGTTGTCCAGTATGTCGTAAAGCACCCCCGTGCTGCGGATGCTGAATAACAGGATGACGTCAATGTCGCCGCCGCCTTCCCGGTGCGGCACCTCGCTGGCTGGGCTGACGGTGTAGCTGCCGACTGGTCTGATCTCCTTCAAGGTGCCGTCGGCGTGGTAGATTCTATGTTCGCCTTGAATGACGAAAATGTGGTTTGGCGCTTTGTGTCGGTGCAGCACTATTTGTTGGCCGGCGGCAAATTTGAACAAGACGTCGACAATGTTGGCGTCGGTGTCAATGTTCAAAATGAAATAGCGTAAATGCTCGAACCCCTCCAGGGTTTGCCAATCGATACGGCGGTCGTCGAAAAGATATGTGTTCATGGTGTGTTCTCTGCTTGATGGTGGCTAGGTATGCAGGCTGATGTTTGGGCTCTGAATATCGCGGACAGTTGCAGTGTAGGTGAGGCGGTGGCCTGGGTAAGCTGATATTTGCCCGAAAATGGCGGGCAAATTGCCCGCTCTCACGTGGTGGTCGAACCGCGTGGCCGACATCAAAGGCAGGCAGTTGGTCAATGATGCAGGCCTGGCACGGTGGGCAATAACTGCACAGGGTTTGGTTGCCCGCCGCTGTTTGTTGTAGGATTCAAGTATGAACCGGCCAGCCGATTATGGCGGGCTCCTGAAACAATCGCGTCCAAAAGCGTGGCGCCACTCAACTCTATCGCAAATTATGAAACAGCCGGATATGAGCATCGATGCTCGCAAGCAGGAATTGGCCCACTATTTGGAAAAACAACCCTATATGACGGAGTTGGATGGCATCACTTTGAAGATTGCGAAAAATGTGTTTCCGTCCGATTTTGGGTTGACCAGCTCATTTTTTGGGAATTTCATTCTGCAACAACCGCCCGCCGAAATGGCTTTGGATATGGGCTGTGGCAGCGGCTATTTCGCGTTTTTGTTAAAAAAAATAGGCTGTGAAAGCGTCATGGGTGTCGATTTTAATCGGGACGCGGTAGATTGCACCCTGGAAAACTCGCGCTTGAATCCTGACTTGGCACCTATCGATTTTCTGCATAGCGATTTATTTGCCGATGTGCCGCACACGCTGTTCGACCTGATCGTTTTTAATTTCAATTATTACCCGTCCGACGGCACCTTCGGGCTGAACAAAGACGGCGGGCGCGATATATTGAAACGGTTTTTCCATCAAGTGAAAGACTATATTACCGAGCACACGCGGATTTATATTCCCTACTCGGATTTTGTCGGCGAGGAACACGATCCGAAAAACATTGGCCCGGATTTCGGTTTTTCGGTTACCGTGGAAGAAAGCACCGTTAATCATGCCGGCGCGCACCATATTTATAAGGTTATGAAAGCGTAATAGCTGACGCGCTTGGGATTTGGGATGAGATGAACTCTAGTCTGGCGACTTTTAATTCTGTGGGTTGCCGCCGCGCCGTCTGGCTGCTTGTTTAGCGGCCTTTTGCTCGCGGATGGCGGCCAGTTCCAGCATTTCCGCTTCTATCATCTCGGGGGTTTCCAGGGTGATTTGACCCAAGGTGCCGGCGCGCAATTCATTCATTAGTAGCTTGGCGGCTTTGTCCAATTCGACGATGCCGCCGCTACGCAAACAGCCGCGTTTCGCGCCGATGGCTTGTAATAGCGCGAGCGGTTCTTCTGGCAAAGGTGCCAAACGATAGCGTTGGCTTAACTGCTCCGGGTAGGCTGTACGCAGATACTCCAAGGCATACAGTGCTATGTCGTCGTGTTGGAAAGCCGTATCCTTGATGGCGCCGCTTACTGCCAGTCGGTAGCCGCTGTGGCGGTTTTCCACATTTGGCCAGAGTACGCCAGGGGTGTCGGATAGTACGATGTTATTGGCCAAATTGATGCGTTGCTGCTGTTTGGTAACGGCAGGTTCGTTGCCGGTCTTGGCGATGGTACGGCCGGCCAGCACATTAATAATGGTGGATTTGCCGACGTTAGGGATGCCCATGATCATGGTGCGGATGACCTTGTTGGCGGCGGTTTTCTCCGGCAGCATCTTCGCGCACAAGTCAATAATCTGTTTGATCTTGTCCGGTTGTTGGGTAGTCACGGCCAGGGTTTTGACCGCCTGTTCCCGTTCCAAATAGGCTTGCCATTTTTTAGTCAGTTCAGGGTCGGCCAAATCGGTTTTGCTGAGGACGCGGATGGTGGGTTTGTCGCCGCGCAGACTCGCCAGCATCGGGTTTTGGCTGCTGTAAGGAATGCGGGCGTCGAGTATTTCGATCAGCAAATCGATGTCGGGCAAGGCGTACTTGATCTCCTTGCTGGCCTTGTGCATGTGGCCGGGATACCATTGAATTTGCATGGGTTGTGCTGCGCTGAGTGGAAAAAGCCAAATTGTACCTTTTATCGAGATGGCGCTATTGATTACTCGCATGTTTTTAAGGCTTTTAGCACCGCACGGTGATTGTCCTTCAACCAGCACAGCGCCTTGATATGTTTTAAGGCGGGATTTCTGCACGCCGCAGCGCGCCGCGGCGGTAGACGTAGAGGGCCGGTTGTTGCTACAATCCAGTCTATTTTTGGTGCTTTTGGCACATCTCGACGCAAGTCTTTCACACTCATCCCGGAGAAAACTCTATGGCAATTAAAGTTGCAATTAACGGTTATGGTCGTATCGGTCGCAATGTCATGCGCGCTTTGTACGAATCAGGTCGCACCAACGAGATCCAAGTGGTCGCTATCAACGATTTGGGCGATTCCAAAACCAACGCACACTTGACCAAATACGACACCGTACATGGTAAATTTCCGTTTGATGTGTCTGTAGACGGTGATTACATCGTGATCAATGGCGATAAAATCCGGGTATTTGCTGAAAGAGATCCCGCTAAATTGCCTTGGGCTGAGTTGGGAATTGATGTGGTTCACGAGTGCACCGGCTTCTTCACCAGCAAAGCCAAAGCGTCTGCGCATATCACTGCCGGTGCAAAAAAAGTCATTATCTCCGCACCTGGCGGCAACGATGTCGATGCCACGATTGTTTACGGTGTTAACCACCAAACCTTGAAAGCGTCCGACACCGTTATCTCTAATGCTTCTTGCACCACCAACTGCTTGGCGCCTTTGGTTAAACCTTTGATGGACAGCATTGGTGTCGATCACGGTTTGATGACCACCATTCACTCTTACACTAACGACCAAGTATTGACCGACGTGTACCACAGCGACTTGCACCGCGCCCGTTCCGCGACGCAATCCATGATCCCCACCAAAACCGGTGCGGCTGCTGCAGTAGGTTTGGTATTGCCGGAAATGAAAGGCAAACTGGACGGCTTCGCGATGCGCGTGCCTACCATCAACGTATCGGTTGTTGACTTGTGCTTCCAAGCTTCACGCAACACCACCAAGGAAGAAATCGACAGCATCCTGCGCGAAGCGGCTGCCGGCCCATTGAAAGGCATTTTGGCCATCAACGACGAGCCTTTGGTATCCATGGACTTTAACCACAACCCACATTCTTCTATCTACGAAGCGGGCCTGACCAAAGTCACCGGTGGCAATTTCGTGAAAGTCTTGTCCTGGTATGACAACGAGTGGGGTTTCTCAAACCGTATGCTCGATACCACGGTTGCTTTGTTTAACGCTAAATAAGGGTTTACATGCTGTTACGAAGAACGAAAATCCTGGCTACGCTGGGACCTGCTACGGACAAGCCCGGTGTACTTGAAGAGTTGTTCGAGGCTGGAATCGACGTTGTCAGGCTTAATTTCTCGCACGGTTCGGCGCAGGATCATATCGACCGCGCCAACCGGGTTCGCGAGCTGAGTAAAAAAACCGGGCGTCGCGTCGGTATTCTGGCCGATTTGCAAGGTCCGAAAATCCGTATCGAGCGGTTTAAAGAGAACAAAGTTTGGTTGGAAGAAGGTCAAGCTTTTGCTTTGGACATTAATCTAGGCAAACTGGATGGCGACAACACCCAAGTCGGCATCAGCTACGAGCCGTTGGCGCGTGAAGTGAAACCGGGTACACGGTTGTTGCTGGACGACGGACGGGTTGTATTGGACGTGGTCAATGTTGAAAACAACACCCGCGTCAATACCACGGTAGTAGTTGGCGGCGATTTGTCCAACAATAAAGGCATCAATTTGTTGGGTGGCGGTTTGTCCGCGGCAGCTTTGACTGACAAAGACAAGGAAGACATCAAAACCATCGCGGTGATTCAAGCCGATTACGTGGCGATTTCCTTCCCGCGTACGGCAGCCGATATGAACGAAGCCCGTGAGCTGTTGCAAGCAGCTGGTTCTTACGCCGGATTGGTTGCCAAGGTAGAGCGCGCGGAAGCGATGGAAGTTATCGACGAAATCATCCTGGCCTCGGACGCGATCATGGTCGCGCGTGGCGACTTGGGTGTGGAAATCGGCGACGCCAATTTGCCGGCTGCGCAAAAACTGCTGATCAGCCGTTCGCGCGAGTTGAACCGGGCGGTGATCACGGCTACGCAAATGATGGAGTCGATGATCGAGAATCCAATCCCGACCCGTGCGGAAGTATTCGATGTGGCCAACGCCATTGTCGATGGTACCGATGCGATCATGTTGTCCGCGGAAACCGCCTCAGGCAAGCATCCGGTGAAAACCGTGCAAGCCATGGTTCGCATTTGTTTGGAAACTGAAAAGCAACCTAGCGTGACCAAATCCATGCACAGGATGACCGACAAGTTCGAACGGATGGACGAAGCGATTGCGATGTCTGCGATGTATATGGCCAACCATACCAAAATTGCCGGTATAGCGTCTTTGACCGAGTCGGGTTCTACTCCGCTTTGGATGTCGCGGATCAGCTCGGATATTCCTATCTTTGCCTTCAGCAGTCAGGAGCGCACTTTGGGGCGTGTGACTCTTTACAAAGGTGTGTTTCCGATTCCGTTTGCTAAGGAGAAAATGGAGTCGGCCAGCGTGACCGATAGCCTGATCAAGGCTTTGAAAGTCCGTGGTGTCGTAAAAGCGGGCGATGCACTGATCCGCACCAAAGGCGACTTGACCGGCGCCAGCGGCGGGACTAACTCCCTGAAGGTCATTACTGTCACCGACTAATCCTCTTAGTCGGATTGGCTTGTTTCGCGGCGTTCGGTTGATCCGCACGCCGCGTTTTTAATATATTCTAAGCAGCATCCAGTTTGGCGTAAGCCAGCATCAGCCATTTGATGCCCGCATTGCGGAAATTGATTTGCACCCGCTCTTGTTCGCCTTCGCCTTCCATTTGTAGTACCACGCCTTCGCCGAATTTTTCGTGCCTGACAGGCTGTCCGAGTTTGTAAGTACCCTTGCTGCCCAAGCCTTTGGACTGCGATGCGCTATTGGTAGTCGGTCTGCTGACATTGGCGCGTAACCTGATTTCCTGAATCGATTCCGGCGGCAGTTCGCGCAAAAACCTAGAGGCGCGGGGATAACTGTCTTTACCATATAGGCGCCGCGACTCGGCGTGCGTCAAGTAAAGTTGTTGCATGGCCCGAGTGATGCCGACGTAGCAAAGTCGGCGTTCTTCCTGTAAGCGGCCCGCATCGTCCAGCGCTTGTTGCGAGGGAAACAGGCCTTCTTCCAAGCCGACCAGAAACACCAGTTTGAATTCCAAGCCTTTAGCCGAATGCAGCGTCATCAACTGTACGCAATCTTCATCGACTTCGCCTTGCATTTCGCCGGCTTCCAATGCGGCGTGCGCTAAGAACATGTCCAACTCGCCCAGGTTTTCGGCGTTTTCGCTGTCGTAATCAAATAGTCTGGCGGCGTTGACTAACTCCTCCAGGTTTTCCACTCTGGCTTCGCCTTTGTCCTGTTTTTCTTTCTTATACAGTTCGATTAAGCCGCTGGTTTCGACGACTTGTTTGACCGTTTCGTGCAGACTCAATTCTTTCGTCGTTTCGCCGAGCGCGATAATCAGATTTAAAAAGCCACGCAGGGCATTGCTGGCGCGGGCAGGTAGTTGATTGCTTTCCAACATAGCCAACGCGGCTTGCCACAGTGATAGCTGTTGTTCGCGGGCCAAAATGCGCATGTCGTCCAGGGTTTTGGCCCCAATACCGCGTGTTGGCGTATTCACTACCCGTTCAAACGAAGGGTCATCGTGCGGGTTGGTAGACAGTCGTAAATAGGCGAGGGCATTTTTGATTTCCATACGCTCGAAAAATCGCAGGCCGCCGTATACCCTGTAAGGTGTGGCGGTGGTCATCAAGCGTTCTTCAAACTGTCGCGATTGGGCGTTGGATCGATACAGAATTGCGGTCTCGCTGCGTAAGCCACCATCTCTAACCCATTGCCGAATTTTCTCGACCACGAAATACGCTTCATCTTGCTCGTTAAACGCCGAATACAAGGAAATGGCCTGACCTTCGCCGGCAGCAGTCCATAATTCCTTGCCCATTCGATTGTCATTATTGGCGATCAGGGTGTTGGCGGCTTTCAGTATGTGGCCGGTGGAGCGGTAGTTTTGCTCGAGACGGACGATGCCGTGCTCCGGATAGTGCTTTTGGAAATTGAAAATATTTTCGATTTTGGCGCCGCGCCAGCCGTAAATTGATTGATCGTCGTCGCCGACCACGAACAGATTATTGTTGCCTTCGGTAAGCAGGCGCAGCCAGGCGTATTGGATGGTGTTGGTGTCTTGAAATTCGTCGACATGGACTTGTTGGAAACGCTGCCGGTAAAAGGCCAATAAGTCCTCGTTATCGCGCAACAGTTCATGAGCTCTCAGTAATAGCTCGGCAAAATCCACCAAGCCGGAGCGTTGGCACACGTCTTCATATGCCAGGTAAATATCCTTCATCTGCCGGTTATAAAAATCGCCGTTGTCGTGCATATGCTTGGCGCGGATGCCTTCGTCTTTTTGGGCATTGATAAACCATTGCGCCTGCTTGGGCGGCCATTTGCTGTCGTCCAGATTCAGGTTTTTCATCAGCCGCTTGATGATGCGCAATTGGTCGTCGCTATCCATCACTTGAAAGGTGTCGGGCAATTTGGCTTGCTTGGCGTGTTGCCTCAATAAGCGGTGGGCCAGGCCGTGGAAAGTGCCTATCCACATGGCGCGGGCTGGGGTTTCGAGCAACTCTTCGATACGGTTGCGCATTTCGTTGGCGGCCTTGTTGGTAAAGGTCACCGCCAAGATGTTATAGGGCGAAATGTGGTTGACTTGAATATGCCAGGCGATGCGATGCACCAATACCCGGGTTTTGCCGCTACCGGCCCCGGCCAATACCAGCATGGCTTGCATGGGAGCGGAAACGGCCAGACGCTGGTCGTCGTTTAAGGAGGTGATGATAGAAGAGACGTCCATTTTTTATAGCTTGCAGATTTTGAGGAGCTGTGTATATTTGCTTGCCTTTAAGGGAAAGCCGTGCGTCGGGACTAATAACTACAACACAGAGAGGATTGGAAATGAGCTTCGATTATAAACGTTTGATCAAATTTGAGCACAACATCGGCGAGAAAGATAAGAAAGTTCGCATGGTTTCTGGCGTGGTGTTGCTCAGCGTATCGCTGTTTACCGCCAGCATCCTGATGTTGTTGGTTGGCTTGGTCTTGGTTGCGACCAGTTATTCCGGCTGGTGCCCGGTATATTCCGGTATGGACAAAAATACCTTGGGTGCTGATGCAGGGTCTACCGGTCAATAACTGCTAGTGGCCAGCTCCGAATCTGCGCCTTTGGCGCGGATTCGGATTCAAAAAAACCTTATTAATCTTGTTTGTTGTACTCGCCTTCGATAATGGTTTGCGAGTCTCGTGCCTGTTTAAACACAGAGCCCATCTGAGTTTGCAGCAAATGATGCTCGATGATGTACTGGGCAATCTTTCTGCGTAAGGTTGGAATCAGACAAGCGAAACCCAACAGGTCGGTGAAAAATCCCGGCGTCAATAACAGCGCTCCGCCTACCAGCAATATCGGGCCCTCGATCATTTCATAAGCAGGAATTTCCCCTTGTGCCAACCCGGACTGGAAGCGCTGCCAGGTGGTGAAACCTTGCCGACGTAGTAGCCAAGCGCCCAAAACCGCAGTAAAAACCACCAGTAAAATAGTGGGAAAGGCGCCGATCAAGCCGCCGACTTGCAATAGCACGTATATTTCCACAAACGGCACGATCAAAAAAGCGATAAACAGAATTTGCATGGTTTTCATGGTGAGTCCGGTTGCGGTAAAAAGCCGCTAATACTAAGAGCATCTTGGTGCAAATTCCAGGATAATATCGCGATGTATCAATTGATTCTTTGTACCTGCCCGGACCTAGAGGTTGCTGACAAACTGGCCGGCACTCTGATAACCCAAAAATTAGCGGCCTGCGTGAACATCTTGCCAGGTGTGTGCTCGGTTTATGAATGGCAAGGTGAAATTGAAACCGCTCAGGAACATTTGCTGCTCATCAAAAGTCATCAAGACCGCTATGCGGCCATTGAAGCGACGCTGAAAAGCCTACACCCTTACCAACTCCCGGAAATTATTGCGGTCGCGATAGCAAGCGGCTCGCTGGATTATTTGAAATGGATAGACTCATGCCTTGGCATCGACTGATTTTATTATGTTTATTCGCTGTTTTTTGGCGCACTGCGGCGGCGCTGGAAAGTCAGGATTTTTTGCCCCCGGAGCAGGCGTTCAAATTAACTGCCACGGCCGAAACCGCCGATAAAGTTGAATTGCACTGGCAGATAGTCGAAGGCTATCACCTGTATCGGGATAAGACCAAGTTCCAGTCGCAAACTGAAGTGATTCAGCTGGGCCAGGCAAGTATGCCGGAAGGCGTTACCGAGCATGACCCGAGTTTGGGTGATGTGGTGGTGTATCGTAATGCCTTGGATGTCGTGGTGCCGTTGATTAATCAAGGCCGTGAAACCCAATTAAAGCTGCTGGTTAAATACCAAGGTTGTGCGGATGCCGGGGTTTGTTATCCGCCGCAAAAAGTACTGCTGGATGTGGCGCTCCCTGCAGCTTCGGCCGCTGCAAACAATGGGGCGCTCAACCAGTTTGTCAAAGGTCTAAAGGGCTGGTCGCCCGGCTTGTTTTCCCAGGAGTTATTGCCGGCGGAACAAGCCTTTCAGTTTTTCGCGACTTTGAAAGATCCGCATACTGTGCAAGCAACCTGGCAAATTGCCGAGGGTTATTACCTTTATAAGGATAAGTTGTCGGTTAAAGCGGAAGGCTCTAGCCAGACGCGGTTGTCGCCTTTGCAACTTCCGGAAGGGGCTGCTTACCACGACGCTGAGTTTGGTCAGGTGCAAATCTACCGAAACCAGATCAGCGTCGATATACCGCTGTTGCGAGATAGCAAGGCCGGCGAAACCATTGAGTTGCTGGCAAAGTTTCAAGGTTGCGCCGACCGCGGCGTTTGCTATCCGCCCATGCAATCCAAGGTGAGCCTTGACTTGCCGCCTACTGATGCATTGCCGCAAGCCAAACCGGCCGCGGTTGCCGAGTTGTCGGAGCAGGATAAAATTGTCAATGCTTTGCGGCATGATAGCTTGGCACTGACTTTACTCAGTTTTTTCGGGTTTGGCTTGTTGCTGGCCTTTACCCCATGTGTGTTTCCGATGATTCCGATTCTGTCCGGCATCATCGTCGGCCATGGTGACCAAATCGGTACGCGCAAGGCCTTCTTGCTGTCCTTGAGTTATGTACTGGCTTCGGCGTTGATGTATACACTGTTCGGTATCTTGGCGGCTTTGTTCGGCAGCAATCTGCAAGCGACCTTTCAAGAGCCTTGGGTAATCGCCGTGTTTTCAGGATTATTCGTGCTGTTATCGCTGTCGATGTTTGGTTTTTACCATTTGGAGCTGCCGAAATCGCTGCAGTCTGCCTTGCATCACTCCAGCGATAAGCATCGCGATGGTTCATATCTCGGCGCGGGTATCATGGGGGCGCTGTCGTCGCTGATCGTCGGGCCCTGCGTGGCGGCCCCGCTGGCAGCGGCATTGATTTACATCGGTCAAACCGGTGATGTGGTGTTGGGCGGTTTGGCGTTGTTCATGATGGGCCTTGGTATGGGTGCACCGTTATTGCTGTTGGGCGCATCAGCTGGAAAACTGCTGCCCAAGGCCGGCGATTGGCTGAATGCCACCAAAGCCGTATTCGGCGTGGCGATGCTGGCCGTGGCGGTGTGGATGTTATCGCGGATTCTGCCGGCTGCGGTGACGATGTTTTTGTGGGCTTTGTTATTGGTTATTCCGGCCATATTTCTCGGGGCAATCGATTCTTTGCCGGAAGCGGCTTCCGGTTGGCGTAAACTCTGGAAAGGTTTGGGCATTATCATGCTCGTATTTGGCGTTCTGCAGTTGATCGGCTTGAGCGCCGGAAACGATAATCCCCTACAGCCCCTGCAAGGCATGGGTTTCAATGCGCAAGCGCAGGAACCGGTTCAGGGGCTTAGTTTTCAGCGGGTGGCATCGGTGGTGGAATTGGAGCAACGCATCCAGCAAGCAACGGCCAGCGGCAAGCTGGTGATGCTGGATTTCTATGCCGATTGGTGTATTTCCTGTAAAGAGATGGAGGCTTACACCTTCACCGATCCGCAGGTTAAGCGACAATTGGCTGATTTTGTGCTGCTCCAGGCCGACGTGACCGATAACAATGAGGCGGATAAAGCCTTGTTAAAACGTTTCGAGCTGGTGGGGCCGCCGGGCATCATATTTTTCGGTGCCGATGGCCGTGAACAGGCTGCGCAGCGCGTGATCGGCTACCAGGATGCCGCTACTTTTTTAAGAACCTTGCAACAACTATGAATAAAAAAATCATACTGATAGTCACCGCTATTGCCTTTGTTGCAATGGCGGCCGGTCTGTTTGTCAGACAATATTTCGCAGCCCCCGAAGCCGGTAAACCGACTCCGCAAATCAATTTCAGCTTGCCTGACCTGGCGGATACGCCGCAATCGGTCGCGCAATGGCAAGGCAAAATATTGATTATCAACTTCTGGGCAACCTGGTGTCCGCCCTGTTTGAAGGAAATTCCCGAGTTCATCAAGCTGCAGGACGAGTATAAAGACAAAGGCGTGCAGTTTGTCGGTATTGCCATCGAAGACAAGCAACCGGTAGAAGACTACCTTAAACGTATCAAAATCAATTATCCGGTGTTGATTGGCGGCGAAGGTGCAACGATGTTGGCTCAGCAGTTGGGTAATGTCATCAATACCGTGCCGTTTACGGTGATCATTAATCAACAAGGGCAAATTGTGCATCATCAATTAGGCGAATTGACCCGAGACAAAGTGCTGGAAGTGATTGCACCGTTGTTGACGGCAAAATGACTGAAAAATCGCTAAAACGCAGGCTAATGAAGTGAAAAACGGTTTATCTGGACAAAAACCTACAAATTAGGCAGAATTCATTCTTATTTAGCTAATTTTTGTTCGACACCAGCAATGGCAAACCTCACGGTTCTCAATGGACCCAATTTAAATCTGTTAGGCGTCCGGGAACCTGGGCTTTACGGTAGCAAAACATTGCAAAGCATTCAGCAGGGGATGGAGCGGTTGGCCCAAACATTGGGGCATCAATTAAATTTCCTGCAAAGCAACGCCGAGCATGAAATTGTTGAACAAATTCATCAGGCTTATCGGCAGGGCGTCGATTTTATCATCATCAATCCCGCCGCATTTACCCATACCAGCGTGGCGATTCGCGATGCCTTGCTGGCAACCAAGATTGCATTCATAGAAGTACATTTATCGAACGTGCATGCCCGTGAGCCTTTCAGGAAGCATTCGTATTTTTCAGATATCGCCGTCGGCGTTATCTGCGGATTGGGGGCGAACGGTTACGAATTGGCTTTGCAAGCCGCTCATCAGATATTACTAGAGAGAACTCAGAACAATGGATATTAGAAAAATAAAAAAACTGATTGATCTTATCGAGGAATCCGATATTGCTGAAATAGAGATTCGCGAAGGCGAAGAATCAGTGAAAATCAGCCGTTATTCGGCGGCTGCGCCGGTGCAATATGCTGCGCCGGTGGCTTCGGCACCGGTAGCGGTTGCTGCGGCCTCCGCCGCGGTCGCGCCAGTGGAAGAGAAAGTCAGTGGTCATGTTGTGAAGTCGCCGATGGTTGGGACTTTTTATCGCTCTGCATCGCCTGGTTCAGCGGCATTTGTGGAGGTTGGGCAGTCGGTTAGCAATGGCCAAACCTTGTGCATTATCGAAGCGATGAAGATTTTGAATCAGATCGAGGCGGATAAAAGCGGCAAAATCAAGCAAATTCTGGTTGAAAACGGCCATCCGGTCGAATATGGCCAACCTTTGTTCATCATTGAATAACGGACAAAGGGGCTGGACTAATGTTTGAGAAAATTGTTATCGCCAATCGCGGCGAGATTGCTTTGCGCATTTTGCGGGCCTGTCGCGAATTGGGTATTAAAACCGTGGCTGTGTATTCCGAAGCAGATCGTGACTTAAAACACGTCAGACTGGCCGATGAAGCAGTCTGTATCGGTCCTGCTGCGTCGGCCGCCAGCTATTTGAATATCCCGGCGATTATCAGCGCCGCAGAAGTCACCGATGCCGAAGCCATCCATCCCGGTTACGGTTTCTTATCCGAAAACGCCGATTTTTCCGAAAAAGTTAGCCAAAGCGGTTTTGTGTTTATCGGGCCAAGACCTGAAACCATCCGCATGATGGGCGATAAAATCGCCGCGAAAAAAGCCATGCAGGCGGCGGGAATTCCTTGCGTGCCGGGTAACGGCGATCCTTTGGGGGAAGACGAGGAAATCAATCTGAAAATGGCACGGGAAATCGGTTATCCGGTCATTATCAAGGCTGCTGGCGGCGGTGGCGGTCGCGGTATGCGCACCGTGCATACCGAAAGCGCGTTGCTAAATGCCATTGCGATGACCAAGGCCGAGGCCGGCACAGCGTTCGGCAATAGCACCGTCTATATGGAAAAGTTTCTGGAAGATCCGCGGCATATCGAGTTTCAGGTGTTGGCAGACTCGCACGGCAATGCGATACATCTGGGTGAGCGCGATTGTTCCATGCAACGGCGGCATCAAAAAGTGGTGGAAGAAGCGCCTGCGCCGGGTATTACCGAAGAGCAACGCAAACAGATGGGCGAGCGTTGCGCGCTGGCTTGTCAGGAAATTGGTTATCTAGGTGCCGGTACTTTCGAGTTTCTCTATGAAAAAGGCCAGTTTTATTTCATAGAAATGAACACCCGGGTGCAAGTCGAGCACCCGGTCACCGAGATGATTACCGGCTTCGATATCGTGAAGGAACAGTTGCGGATTGCTGCCGGCGAGCCTTTGTCGATCACGCAAGACCAGGTGAAATTTACCGGCCATGCCATCGAATGCCGTTTGAATGCGGAAGATCCGAAAACCTTTATGCCTAGCCCTGGTGTTATCGATCAATTCCACATGCCGGGTGGCCCGGGTATCCGTTGCGAGACGCATATCTATAATGGCTATAAAGTGCCGCCGTACTACGATTCCATGATCGGCAAGCTGATTGCACACGGTGACGATAGGGCTAGCGCGATTGCCCGGATGAAGACCGCACTGAGTGAAATGGTGATAGACGGCATCAAAACCAATATCCCCTTGCAACAGAGCATTATGGCTGACGCGGCGTTCGCTCTGGGTGGGCAAAATATCCATTACCTCGAAAAGAAATTGGGTATCCATTAATTCGGTATGGGCGAGGAGATGACGAAAATGGCGTCTTCTTTCCCTGCTAAACGCTTTATATAACTATGGCCTGGCATCAGCTTTCCGTTATCACCGACGAAACCACCGCTCCCGACATATCGGAGTTTTTCAGCGAATTGGGCGCGGTCTCGGTGACTTACAGCGATGCCGATGATGAGCCGGTTTACGAACCGGCCATTGATCAAACCAAAATCTGGACTCGTACTCGGGTCACGGCTTTGTTCGAGCTCGATACCGATCCGGATATTGTTCGCAACTTGTTGTTCAATCAGTTTATCGGTCAGCCTTTGCAGGAATGGGTAGCTGAGGTTTTGCAAGATCAAGCCTGGGAGCGGGCGTGGATGGAGCATTTCCAGGCGATGAAGTTTGCCAATCGTTTATGGATTTGCCCCAGCGGCCAGGAACAGCACGAGCCGGGTACGGTTTGCATGACTTTGGATCCCGGCTTGGCATTCGGTACCGGAACTCATCCGACGACTGCATTGTGTTTGGAGTGGTTGGCCGGTAACGATATTAAGGATAAAGTGTTAATCGACTACGGCTGTGGATCGGGGATTCTTGCCGTCGCAGCGTTGTTACTGGGTGCCAAGCGGGCGCATGCGGTAGATATTGATCCGCAGGCGTTGACCGCCAGTCAATACAACGCCGAAAAAAATCAGGTTCAGCAACGGATTGATTATTATCTGCCCGAACAGTTTTCCGCGTTTGCAGCTGATTTGGTACTTGCCAATATTCTCGCTAAACCGCTGATTGAGCTGGCCCCAACGATTGGCGCATTGGTCAGGCCGGGCGGGCAGTTGGTTTTGTCAGGCATCTTGAACGAACAAGCCGAGTCTGTAGCGGCAGCTTATCGAGAGCAGGGGTTTGTTGTGGCGCCGCCGGTCAGTCAGGAAGACTGGTGTCGATTGGATGCCTATAAACCAGACTGAAATAGATGTTTAGCCGGTGCCCGTATTGCGCTGAGCAGCACGAAGTTACCGTCGAGCATTTGCGGCAATCGCGTGGCTTGTTGGATTGTTCGGTTTGCGGTAAATCTTTCGATGCGTTGCGATTCCTTAGTGAAGATAAAGATTCGCGACTGAACGACGACTTGCCGTCTCCGGACCACCAAACTTTAGACCAGGGGCCGCAGACTCGGCGGGTTTGGTTTGTTGCCACCAGCTTAGTGGCATTGTTATTGGTGGCACAAATACTGTATTTCGAAGGTTATCGTTTAACTATGCAGCCTCAGCTCAGAGCACATTTAGATAAAGTTTGTGCGACATTATCTTGCCGGTTACCGCCATATAGAAATCTTGAGGAATTGAGCGTTTCCCATAGCGATTTGCGTGTTCGAAGCGATAGCAGTTATTTGTTTAGCGCTGTACTTAGCAATCAGGCGCCTTTTGCGCAAGCCGCGCCTGATTTGAAGCTGAGTGTGTTGAATTTTAATGGACAGGCCATTGCGGAGCGGGTGTTTAGTTCTGCGGAGTACCTTCTAAAACCCACAACACTTGCCCCAGAGCAAACGGTCGAAATTCGGTTGTTTGTTGTGGCGCCTGCTGCGCCAATTGGCGGTTATACCTTTACCTTACTTTAGGGCAATATGAGCTACCCGGAACTGTTTCTAAAAAAAAACGAAGACAAACGTCTGCGGCAAGGGCATTTGTGGGTGTTCAGCAACGAGGTCGATACCCAGCGCAGCCCTTTGGAGCAGTTTGCGGCAGGCGACTTAGTCCTTGTTCACGATTCTGGCGGTAAAGCTTTGGGGATAGCGTATCTGAATCCTCATGCACTCATTTGCGCGCGCTTGTTGACGCGTAAAACCAATATCAAAATCAATGAAAGTTTTTTTAAAGCGCGCTTGGCCCAAGCTTTAGGGTTGCGTGAGCGTTTGTTCGATAAGCCCTATTATCGCTTGGTGTTCGGCGAAAGCGATGGTCTACCAGGCTTGGTAATTGATCGCTTTGGGGTTGTGCTTTCCGTGCAAATTACCACTGCCGGAATGGAGCGGTATAAGGATGTGCTGGTCAAGATCCTACTTGAGCTGCTGGCGCCAACGGCTATTTTGCTGAAAAACGATAATAGTCAGCGCCAGTTGGAAAGTCTCTCTCTGGAGCCTGAGCTGATTTACGGCGAGTTGCCTGAGCAATTGTTGATTGAAGAAAACAACGTGCGTTTTATCGTCAATGTGGCCGAAGGCCAAAAAACCGGGTGGTTTTACGATCATCGCAACAGCAGGGCGCAGTTTGCTAAAGCTTGCCATGGTTTAAGGGTGCTTGATTTATTCAGCTATGCCGGTGCTTGGGGTATACCTGCCGCAGTGGCGGGCGCTGCGGAAGTGTGTTGTGTGGATAGCTCCGAGAGTGCGTTGGCTTTAGCTTCAGCTAGTGCCGAGTTGAATCAGGTGCAGGGCAAAATGCAATTCGTGCGCAATGACGTGTTCGAGTTTTTGAAACAAGCCCGTGAACAGCAACAACATTACGATGCGATCATCCTGGATCCGCCGGCGCTGATTAAACGTAAAAAAGATTTCAAAGCCGGGTACGAAGCCTATCGGCGCTTGAATCATTTGGCGCTACAGGTTTTGTCGAATAATGGTATTTTGGTCTCGGCATCATGCTCGCATCATTTGAGTAGAGATAATTTGCATGAAATATTGCGTTCTTCGGCGCGGCACATTGACCGGCACTTGGTGTTTTTCGGTGCCGGCACTCAAGGCCCGGATCATCCGATTCATCCGGCCTTGCCTGAGACCGATTATTTGAAAACCTTTTTTTGTGCAGTATCGAGCCGGCTATAGTCAATTATGGTGGATTCCAAGCCCCAATGCGGTCTGTGCGGTCAGCGGGTGTTGATTCCCGGATTTGAGCTCAACACTTTGCTGGGCGAAAAAAAATTCTGTTGCGAGGGTTGTCGCAGCATTTTTCAACTGCTCCATAGCGAGCAAATAATAATAACGACTCCAGAGGAGAAATAAACATGAAAGCCTGCGAATCTTGTGCAGACCGCGTCAATATCGGTTGCCATCATAAACAAATGCCGGTTATATCCAGAGCTATTGGTTTGCTGTTTATCTATTTGCCGATTTTGACCTTGCCGTTTGTGATTACCAGCGCTTATTTGACTTATTTCAGCCTGAAATTGGTCGGTGCGGAAAATGTTAAAAAATGGAGTGATTTTCTGCCGGCCAGGGCGAGCCATCGGTATGATTTAAAGAATCAGATTACGATGGACGGGTCATTCAAATTCAGCATGGCGCAATCGAAATTATTCTGGATATTGAATTGCACCTGGTATTGTCCGGTGAGTGTGGGCTTATTCGAATGGCATGCTTACTTGGTGAAAGTGGTGGAAAACTGGTGGTGTCCATTTACCCATGATCGTAAAAACAGCTATACCGACGGTGCTATCGATCAATCTTTTTGGCATATTTATCCTGAAGAAAAAGCTAAATTGCATGAAGACGACAAAACAAACCCGATTTTTACTGCCGATCCCGAAGCCTAAAAGTGTTATTTGTCTGTCATGATGTGTCACTCGGCTTTAATAAAGCTCGGGGATAATGGTTGGATTTACCGGTCAGGGCTATTGCGATTGATCGGGTTAGTAAGTAGGACAAAATTTCCATACCGCATAACAAACAGTGCCGGTATGGGGGAAATTTAAACATCAATTCTTATTTTCGACACGGAATGAATACAGAGAATACGAAACCGGCCATTGTCTGGTCATTATGGGGTGCGGCTTTATTGCTGCTGTGCGTGGTGTTCAGAGATAGCCTTATCGAAATGGCGACGACATGGACGAATGTCGAGGAATACAGTCACGGGTTTTTTATACCTATCATCACTATTTACCTGCTTTGGGTGAGGCGCGGCGAGCTAGTCTTGGTTCAAGGATTTAAAGCGTCGTTGCCCGGTATCATCATTATCTGCTTAGGGTTGATTCTTTTTATTCTGGGCGGGTTGGCAACCATAAAAACCATGGAGCAGTATGCTTTTCTGGTGGTGTTGACTGGGATGTTTGGCAGTGCTTTCGGGCTGCGCGGGCTGCGGGTTGGGGCTATCCCACTGTTGTTTTTAGTCTTCATGGTGCCGTTTCCATCTTTCATACTGAATAACCTGTCGTCAAAGCTGCAATTGATTTCTTCCTGGTTGGGCGTGGAATTTATACGAGCTTGCGACATCATGGTTTACCTGGAAGGGAATGTTATCGATCTAGGCAGCTATAAGTTGCAAGTGGTTGATGCCTGTAGCGGATTGCGTTATTTGTTTCCTTTGGCCAGTCTGGCTTTCCTATGCGCTTATCTGTTTAAAGGTCCATTCTGGCAGAAGTTGCTGATTTTTCTGTCGTCGATGCCCCTGACTATTTTCATGAACAGCTTTCGGATTGGTGTCATCGGGGTCCTGGTCGATAACTGGGGCACTGAGATGGCTGAAGGCTTTTTGCATGATTTTGAAGGCTGGGCGGTATTTTTGCTTTGCATGTTTCTGTTATTTATCGAGATGTGGGTTTTTAGCCGAATCAGCGGTAGGAAACTGGCAATGGGCGAACTGGTGCAGATTCCGGAAGAATGGAGCCACACGGCGCGTCGAGATATTGTCCCGATATTGAATAAATCGGTTTTCGCGGTGTTGCTATTGCTTTGTATAGGTGCAGGCGCTTCAGAGGTCTTTAAGGGGCGGGAAGACATTATTCCAGCGCGAAAAGCGTTTTTAACATTTCCGACGACGTTGGGAAGTTGGCAGGGACGTAATGACTATTTAACGCAATT
Source organism: Methylomonas defluvii (assembly GCF_033949435.1). NCBI lineage: Bacteria > Pseudomonadati > Pseudomonadota > Gammaproteobacteria > Methylococcales > Methylococcaceae > Methylomonas > Methylomonas defluvii. The sequence continues at coordinate 106,987 of NZ_JAXARY010000019.1, forward strand.
TTATCTAAACGAGTTGAAATTGACGGATTATGTTATTGTCAATTTTATTCAGCCTGAAACTCGGAACAGCGTTAATTTTTACAGCGCGTATTACCAATCGCAACGCAAGGGCGCCGTTGTGCATTCGCCGCGCAGTTGTATTCCTGGGGATGGTTGGCAGATCAGCAGTTTCGAGCAGCGCGAGTTCACAGATTTGCAACTGGACGGGCAGGCATTGCAGGTAAATCGGGCCATTATCCAAAAAGGCGAAAGCAGACAATTAGTGTATTTTTGGTTTCAACAGCGCGGCCGGATGATAACTAACGAATATATGGTCAAATGGTATCTATTTTATGATGCCATCACTATGAATCGCACCGATGGGGCTTTGATTCGCTTGGTGACTCCTGTGGATAAGGTGGAAGATATTGCCGTTGCCGACAAACGCCTGCATCTATTTTTAAAAGATTTATTGCCTGAGTTACCCGCCTATTTGCCGGGTAAGATCATTGAGCCTGTTTATTCGGCTTTACCGGGTTAATCAATTAAGACGTCGGCTTCATTGCCTGACGAGTTTATGCAGTATTACGTCGATTTGACTCAAAAGAAAAGGAGCTGTAAATGAGTAGAAAAAAAGCATTGATCACTGGCATAACCGGGCAAGACGGATCCTATCTTGCCGAATTTCTGTTGGAAAAAGGCTATGAAGTGCATGGCATCAAACGGCGTTCGTCATTATTTAATACCGAACGCGTTGATCATATCTATCAAGACCCGCATATTAAGGATCCCCAATTCTTTCTTCATTACGGCGATTTGACGGATAGTTCGAACCTCACCCGTATCCTTAGCGAAATTCGTCCGGATGAAGTCTACAACTTGGGCGCGATGAGTCATGTCGCTGTATCGTTTGAGTCTCCTGAATATACGGCCGATGTCGACGGTATGGGGACGTTAAGGCTTTTGGAAGCCATTCGTTTCCTCGGTATGGAGAAAACTACGCGTTTTTACCAGGCATCCACTTCTGAGTTGTATGGTCTGGTCCAAGAAATTCCGCAGAGAGAAACCACGCCGTTTTATCCCCGTTCGCCTTATGCGGTAGCCAAGCTCTACGCCTATTGGATCACCGTTAATTATCGTGAAGCTTATGGCATGTATGCGTGTAACGGTATTTTGTTCAACCACGAATCGCCGCGCCGAGGCGAAACTTTTGTGACGCGCAAAATCACTCGCGGCCTCAGTAATATCGCAATTGGTCTGGATAAATGTCTATACATGGGCAATATGGATTCTCTTCGAGACTGGGGGCACGCGAAGGACTACGTGCGGATGCAATGGATGATGTTGCAGCAAGATAAGCCTGAAGATTTTGTGATTGCTACAGGTGTGCAGTATTCGGTGAGACAATTTATCGAAATGTCGGCTAAAGAATTGGGTGTGACTATTCGTTGGGAAGGTGCGGGCGTTGAAGAAAAAGGTTATGTCGATGCTATTACCGGTGACAAAGCGCCTGGTATGGCGGTTGGACAAAACATCGTCGCTATCGATCCGCGCTATTTTAGACCTGCCGAAGTGGAAACGCTGTTGGGCGATCCGACTAATGCCAAGAACAAATTGGGTTGGGTGCCGCAAATTACTTTGCAAGAAATGGTATCCGAAATGGTGGCTTATGATCTTGAGCAAGCGCAAAAACATGCTCTGCTGAAAAAACAAGGTTATAACGTGGCGGTTAGCCGGGAGTAAGAGCATGGTAGATAAGCAAGATAAGATTTATCTGGCGGGCCACAGAGGTATGGTAGGCTCGGCGATTTATCGGCAATTGACTGAGGCGGGTTATCAAAACATTGTAGTGCTTACGCATGCTGAATTGGATTTGACCGATCAAACGGCTGTGCAGGACTTTATGCAACAAGAGCGTCCGAAGCAGGTGATTCTCGCGGCGGCCAAGGTTGGCGGCATTCATGCCAATAATGAATATCCGGCGGAATTTATCTATCAAAATCTGATGATGGAAGCCAATGTGGTTCATCAGGCTTGGCGGATTGGATGCAAGCAACTGCTGTTTTTGGGTAGCTCTTGTATCTATCCGAAATTCGCTGAGCAGCCGATGCGAGAAAGCGCGCTGTTGACAGGCGTTTTAGAGTCGACCAATGAGCCGTATGCAATTTCCAAGATTGCCGGGATTAAGTTGTGTGAGTCATATAACCGGCAGTACGGCGTAGATTATCGGTCTGTGATGCCGACCAATTTGTATGGTGAAAACGATAATTTTCACTTGCAAAATAGCCATGTTATCCCGGCATTAATCAGAAAGTTTCATGATGCCAAGCTTGGTAATTCTCCAACTGTCAGCGTGTGGGGAACCGGTAAGGCTATGCGCGAGTTTTTACACGTCGAGGATATGGCTGCTGCTTGTTTGCACGTGATGGCCTTGGACAAAGAGCAATATCAATCTTGCACTGAACCCATGCTATCGCATTTAAATGTTGGGACTGGTGAAGATGTAACGGTGCGTGAATTGGCTGAAACTATCCAAGATGTCGTTGGTTTTCAAGGGCAAATTAGCTGGGACAGTACCAAGCCGGATGGTACTCCGCGAAAACTGATGGATGTCTCAAAGCTTAAGTCTTTGGGGTGGCAACCAAAGATACCGCTGAAAACAGGTCTGGAGCTTACCTATCGTTGGTTTTTAGAGCATCAAGGCCAGTTTAAAGCAGAATAGTGTTGCCCAAATCCCTACGCGCCTGCGAGGCATGTTTATCAAGTGGGGAAAAGAAAGTTTGCGCGAATAGAAATAATTTCTTGACGCGAGGATGTTGGGTGATTAGAATGAGCGGCTCTTCACTGCTCTGGCTTTTAAGTTTTAGCGGTGAAGCGGTCGACTTGGTTCGGCGGGTTTGAGGTTGTTGATTGGCGGGTTTGTTTTTTTGGG